>CAZRES010000005.1:0-60402 GCA_964598885.1 uncultured Desulfobacteraceae bacterium
AACTCGCCGTAAAAGATCTGCTCCCAGGTGCCGAAATCGAGATTGCCGTCGGTGATGGCCACCACTACTTCGCGGCCCATGATCTGGCGTTTCATATGAGCATCGGCGTTGTCCTCTCCCACGTTATGCCGGTATTGGGAAACCGGCTCATGGGGCGCCAGCTTTTCCAGCCAGACCTCATAATCGTGGTGCAGTCCGGATTCGTCGTCATTGATGAACACGGCCGCGGTGATGTGCATGGCATTTACCAGAACCAACCCTTCCCGGATGCCGCTTTCCCGGATGCAGTCGGTCACCTGGGGAGTGATGTTGACAAATCCCCGCCGGGTCGGGATCTGAAAAAAGAGTTCCTTGCGAAATGATTTCATGGTTCCTCCCACTATTTTTTCTTATCGTCCGGCTTTCTGCCCGGTTAATTCTGTAGACGGCCCGCTGAAAGCAGTTTTTCCGGTCCATCGCATCGGAGAAGGTTATGGATTGATTTTACATCTGACAATAAACTCTTTTGTGACAAATATCAACAAAGGACGATTTGCCGCTTTGTTCTTCCAGGCAGGCGGGCCACGGGCTGCGTTCGCCGGCGGTCCCATTTCTGTTGACAGTGACCTAAAAAAGTGAGTAGTCACTCATGACAGATTTCCGTTTTTCCCGAGTCATCATTTTTTGATGAACCTGTAAAACGTCGCATTTTTACATTTTCATCTTTTTTTATAGGATACAATAATATGATGATGCCCAACAATATTGACGCGGGCGGCATGACGTTTTTTCTGGAAAAGCATTACAAGGACGCCTTTGACAAGATCTCCGAGGACAAACGGCGGCGGATCATCGAAACGGCCATTTCCGAGTTTTCGGAAAAAGGATTTGTGGTCGCCAATATCAATGTCATCGCCAAAAATGCCGGGATCAGCATCGGCTCCATGTACAATTACTTTGATTCCAAGGAGAGCCTGTTTCTAACCATCGTGGATTACGGATACGCGGTGCTGGAAAGCGTGATTGCAAGTATCGATCTTAAAAAAGGAAATATTTTCGATAAGTTTGAACTCCTGGTCCGGGCCGCTCAGCAGTTTTCCAAATCCCATCCCGACCTGATCCGGATTTATCTCGACAGCGCGTCCTCGGGTCTGGGGCATTTGTCGGAACGGCTGTCCCGTCAGGTGGAGAGCATCACCGCGGAGTTCTACCGGGCGCTTATCGTCGAGGCCAAAGCCGACGGCCTGGTTGCCGGCGATATTGACGAACATGTGGCCGCTTTCTGCCTCGACAATTTGATTCTGCTGATGCAGTATTCCTATACCTCCGGCTATTTCCGGGAGCGCATGAAGATTTTTGCCGGCGACGACGCCCTTGAAAACGACGAGAAAATCGTGGCGGGCATCATGCGCTTCATCCGTAGCGGGCTTGGGACCTGAAGAGAAACAACGCACAGAAGTCAGATTATCGTGCAGAGCGAGCATTCTGATGGAATTGACATTCAAAAGGTCTTATGCAATAGTTTGATTCGTTAAGAATGAATTTTTCCGTCGAATTTTTTCTCTCCCTTTGATGATTCGCGACGATTTCCGTTGAAAACAGATCAACTCCGAAAAATCGAACGTCTGGTACAAAAGGCCAGAGGAGCGGACCGGCAGGCCCTGATCCGGGAGATCCGGCGATTCCGGCGTTTGGGGCCGGAAGACCTGACCCTTGAAAAAAACCTCCGGAAACTGTCGGCCCTGGAAACTCGCGTTCAGGCCTCGGTGCAGGCCCGGTCCTGGCGTGCCCAACAGCGGCCCGCCGCACCCTATGATCCGAACCTGCCCATCGTGGCCCGCCGGGACGACATCATCGACGCCATCTCCCGGCACCCGGTAATCATCGTGTCCGGTGAAACCGGCTCCGGCAAGACCACCCAGCTTCCCCGGTTCTGCCTGGACGCGGGCCGGGGGATCGACGGGCTTATCGGATGTACCCAGCCCCGCCGCATCGCCGCCATTACCGTGGCCCACCGCATCGCCGAGGAACTCGGCGAGCCGCCGGGCAAATCCATTGGCTATAAAATTCGCTTCCAGGACCGGATCAATCCGGAGTCGGCCTACATCAAAATCATGACCGACGGGATTCTGCTGGCCGAGGCCCAGCGGGACCGGTATCTGAACGCCTACGACACTCTGATTGTGGATGAGGCCCATGAGCGGAGCCTCAACATCGATTTTATCCTGGGACTTCTGCGCCGGATTCTGCAAAAACGCCAGGATCTGAAACTCATTATTACCTCGGCCACCATTGATACGGAAAAATTTTCTTCCGCTTTTGGAAACGCTCCGGTCATCGACGTATCCGGACGGATGTATCCCGTGGACGTCCGCTATGAGAGAGCCGCGGCCGATGATGATGCCGACGAACAGACCTATGTGGAAAAGACCGTGGATGCCGTGGGCTGCATCGCTCAGGAGAACCGGCCCGGAGATATCCTCGTGTTCATGCCCACGGAACAGGACATCCGGGAAACCTGCGAGGCCATCGAGAGCCGCCGGTTGAGAAACACGACCGTGTTTCCTCTGTTTGCCCGGCTGGCCGCCGCCGACCAGATGCGGGTGTTCGCTCCGCAGGCCGGTCGCAAAATCATCGTGGCCACCAACGTGGCCGAAACCTCCATCACGGTGCCGGGGATCCGCTACGTGGTGGATACGGGCCTGGCACGGATTTCGCGCTATGACCCCAAATCCCGGACCACGGCCCTTCCGGTGACGCGGATATCGAAAAGCAGCGCGGATCAGCGCATGGGCCGCTGCGGCCGCCTGGAAAACGGGATCTGCGTTCGGCTCTTTACCGAAGATGACTACAACGCCCGGCCCCTGTATACGCCGCCCGAGATCCTGCGGGCCAATCTCTCCGAGGTCATCCTGCGAATGATCGCCCTGGATCTGGGCGATATCAAGGATTTTCCCTTTGTGGACCCGCCGCCGGCCAACCGGATCAAAGACGGGTTCGACATGCTCATGGAGCTCGGTGCCATTGCCCGGGAAGCGGCCGGGAAAAAGCGTGCCGGACGGATTATTCTCACGTCCCGGGGCCGGCTCATGGCCCGAATTCCTTTAGACCCCCGGCTGGCGCGCATGCTTATCGAAGCCCGGGAAAATGGATGCCTGGCCGAAGCCTCCGTGATTGTGGCGGCCTTAACGGTCAATGATCCCCGGGAACGGCCCGAGGAAAATCCCCAGGCCGCCGAAGCGGCTCAGGCCGGTTTCCGGGACCCGTCGTCGGATTTCATCACCCTTTATAATATATGGAAGGCCTGCTTCGGCCCGCCGGGTCCGGAAAAGCGGACGGTGCGGGCAAAAGCACTCAAAACCTTCTGCAAGACCCATTTCATGTCATTTAAGCGGATGCGGGAATGGCAGGATGTGCATGAGCAGATCGTCGATATTCTGGCCGAATCCGGATTTGACAGGGAACGGAAGGCCGCCGATGTCCCGGCCCGATCGGCGATCAAAACCGCCCAAAGCCGGTTTTCGGACGGCTACGCGGCCCTCCACCGGTCGATTTTGAGCGGCCTGCTGAGCAATATTGCCGTTAAAAAGGAAAAAAACTTTTATCAGGCGGCCCGGCAGCGAAACGTCATGATTTTTCCGGGATCAGGCCTGTTCAACCGGGCCGGGGAATGGATCGCAGCCGCCGAGATGGTGGAAACCTCCCGGCTGTTCGCCCGCACCGTGGCGGAAATCGACAGCCGGTGGATCGAGCCGCTGGGGGGCGATTTGTGCCGCTATTCCTGGCATAATCCCCGCTGGGAGCGCAAGCGGGAAGCCGTGGTGGCCGATGAGCGGGTCACCCTTTACGGGCTGGTGATCGTGCCGGCCAGGACCGTGCTGTTGGGCCCCATTGACCCGGCAACCGCCTCGGAAATTTTCATCGAAAAGGCCCTGCTGGACGGCGATGTTCGCACCGAACTGCCGTTTATGGCCCATAACCGGGAGCTGATGGCGCGGATCGCGGATATGGAAAACCGGATGCGGCGGCGAAACCTGCTGGCCGGCCCGGACGCGGTGGCTGATTTTTACCGTCAGCGCCTGGCCGGTATTTACGACATGACCGGTTTGCGAAAAAAAATCAAAGCCAGGGGATCTGACGCGTTTTTGCGCATGACGGAAGCCGATCTTCTCGTGGCATCCCCGGATGCATCCCGGCTTTCCGCGTTTCCGGACACGATCACCCTGGGCAACAGGTCCTATTCGTGCGCCTACCGGTTTGAGCCCGGCGGTGATGTCGACGGCGTCACGGTCCGGGTGCCGGCGGCCGAAGCCGGCGTGGTATCGGCCGAGACCACGGATTGGATCGTTCCGGGACTTCTGGAGGAAAAAATCACCCTGCTCATCAAGGGACTGCCCAAATCCCTGCGCAAGCAGCTCGTGCCCGTGGCCGACACCGTAGCGGTCATTTTAAAGGAAATGCCCCTGTATCGGGGATCGCTCAAATCGAGCCTGAGCCGTTTCCTGTTTGATCGGTTTTCGGTGGATATTCCGGCGGCGGCGTTCAGCGAAGCGGATCTTCCTGATTATCTGCAATTGCGTCTTGCCGTCACGGACCCGTCCGGAAAGGAAATCACGGCCGGCCGGGATGCCGGGGTCCTGCGCCGCCGGGTTCCGACCCTTCGCGGGGATGTCGGAGTTGAGGCCGCGCTGAAAAAAACGCGAAAACAATGGGAGCGGTTCGGGCTGACCCAATGGGAGTTTGGCGATCTTCCGGAAACCGTGATCGTCCCCGGTCCCGGCGGGGCCGAGATCCCCCTTTATCCGGGACTGGAGCCCGACGCCGACGGCGTAAACCTCCGCCTGTTCCGCGATGCAGCATCTGTTGAAACCTCTCATCCGATGGGAGTGGCCCGGTTTTGCGCGCTCTATTTTGCCAAAGACATCCAGCATTTAAAAAAAAGTCTTGCCATCCCGGACCGCCTGGCGGCCGCGGCCCGGCATGCGGGCGGCTCCCGGCAGGCGGCCGAGGCCCTGACCGACCGGGTCCTGGCCGATCTTTTCGCACGGCCCGTCCGCACCCGACAGGAATTCGACGATCTGATCCAGACGTCGGTCAACCAGATCCTTCCCACCGGCCAGGCCCTCAAAACCGCCGTGATCCCGGTTATCCAGGCCTGCGGAGAGGTTCGATCCGCCCTGTCGGCCCTGGCTGCGGTCCATAAGGGCAATGCGGTGATCACCGATTTTATCAATATGCTGGAAGATGACCTGGCCCGACTGGTCCCGCCGGATTTTATCGCTCACATGCCGGTTTCCCGCATGGCCCATCTCCCGCGCTATATCCGGGCCATCCATTTGCGCGCTGAGCGGGGGATCATCGACCTGGAACGGGACCGGAAAAAAGCGGACCGGGTCCGGCCCTATATCGCCGCTCTGGCCGATATCGCCGTCGGTCTCAGCCCGGAAACCTCCCGGGAAAAGCGGAAAGCCGCGGACGCGCTCTTCTGGATGATCGAGGAATTCAAGGTCTCGCTGTTCGCCCAGGAACTCAAAACCGCCTATCCGGTTTCTCCCAAAAAAATCGACGCTCTCATCAACGACATTCGACGGATGATCTGATCGCCTCGTAATGGCAGGCTTCCTCGATCCGGTCCCGTTTCCGGCAGCCCTGTGCATAGATCCGGCATTTGCATGAAAGGACTTTCGCGGCGGCCTGCTGCTGGTCATGGGTAAGATCGCCGCTTTTCAGCAGGTGTAAAATGGAGCGGATTCGGTATTGATCCAGGCCGGGGGCCGCGGAAAGCTGGTCCGGATGCCCGCCGGTTTTGACCACCAGGGGCGCGTCAATCAGGTAAACCGGATGGCGCATGCTTATCCGGAGCCAGAGATCGTAATCCTCGCAGGCGGGCAGGGTCTCGTCAAATCCGCCCGTCATTTCAAAAAAGGTTTTGCGCATCATCACGGCAGACGGGCTGACCAGGCAAAGTTCCAGCGACGGTTCAAAGATCATTCCGGATAATTTCTTATGGCGTCGGCCGGAGTTGACCCGTCGGCCGTTTCGGATCCAGATTTCGCCGGTTTGACAGATCAAAGCTTCGGGACGCGATAAGAAAAAATCCACCTGAACGGAGAGTTTTTGCGGCTTCCAGTAATCATCGGAATCCAGAAAGGCGATCAGATCGCCTTGGGCCCGGGCCGCGCCGACGTTTCGGGCCGCGCTCACGCCACGGTTTTCCTGGCGGACAACCGTGAGGCGGTCTTTGTAGGATGTAAGGATGGCGGGTGTCTGATCATACGAGCCGTCATCCACCACAATCAGCTCAAACAACCGGTAATCCTGGGCCAGAACTGAATCAACGGCCCGGCCCACGGCCCAGTCCCGGTTAAAGGTCGGAATGATGACGCTGACCAGGGGGGGGGCTTCGGTCTTCATGGGCGAGAAATCTCGGGAACTGTTTTTGTTATCATTTTCAGACTTGATGCCCTGATAACCATCCGACTTTTTAGCCAAACATCAAAAATCCGCTAGGCCGCTTCCAGTCCCGAACTGGTTTTAAAGGGCATGGTGAGATGATAAACGCCGTATTCCAGGGTCGTTTTGACTTCCACCTCGCCTTTTTGAAATACCCGCATCATTTCCTTGTTGGCCGGCAGCACGTCGGCGGTGAATCCCTGGAGACCGCGCTCCTTGGCCAGGCGGACCAGAAGGCGGAACATGTAGGTGGCGATGCCCAGCCCCTGACAGTTTTCATCCACGACAAAGGCCACGTCGGCGTATGGCCGATTGGGATCTTTGACATACCGGGCTTCGGCGATGATCTGTCCCCGGCCCACCTCCCCTGTCAGGCCCACGATGGACATGATCTTGCCGTAATCGATATTGACATATTCCTGCATTTTGGAGTGGGGCATGGTCTTGAGGGGCGTGAAATAACGGTAATAAACCGATTCATCGGAGAACCGGTAGAACAGGCGGCGCATTTCATCCTCGTCGGACGGCCGGATGGCACGGAAGCGTACCGTAACATTGTTTTTAAAGGTCTGTTTGAAATTGATGTCTCCGGGATAAAGATGAGCGCTTTCCGCCATGTAGATCTGATCGGCATACAGAATTTTATGGGCCTTGGCTTCTTCCACGAGACGGGCCCGGTCGTCCGGATGGGCGACTTCGATGAGTTCCAGGGCGCGTTCGCGGATGGTGCGGCCGTTTAAGTTGGCCACGCCGCATTCGGTCACGACAAAATCGATTGATTCCCGGATATTGAGCTGGTTCGGGATATCCTCAATGGAAATCAGGATATTGGATTCGCCTTTGAGATTACGGCTGGGCAGGGCGAAAACCGAATATCCGCCCAGGGAGATTTCCGCACCGTTAACAAAATCGATAATTTCCGCCGGGTCCGTGGTCACGTTTGTTTTTCCCACATGAAGAGCGATTCTGCCGGTTAAATCCACTTTCCGGGCGTTCGCCACCGCCACGAAGCGCGGGTTTTTACCGATGCGCAAGGGGTTAAACACTTTGTCTAACGTCTGAAATTCCACTAAAGGATTCATGTTCAGCCAACCCATGAGTTCCGGCGTTCCGATGGCATAGGCGGCCAGCGATTTCCCCGGAAAATTTTCCTTGTAGCGGTTGGTCACGGCCCCACTGTTGACCAGATCCATGACGGCGTCGCTGAACACCGGCGTATGTACGCCGAGATCCTTTTTGTTTTGCAGATGGCGGCTCAGGGCCTCGTAAAGGGGTCCGATAGTAAAGGCAATGCAGCTTCCGTCTTCGATGATCGAGGCCACGTTGGCCGCCACTTTATCGTAGATATCGGTGACGGGCCATCGCTGGAAATAAAGCGGCTTTTCCTCGCTTCGCACCAGCATATCGAATTTATCGATGGAGACAAAGGTATTGCCGCAAGTGCTGGGCATGTCCGGATTAATCTCGCCGATTACCAGAGTGGCCTGACTCATAGCCAGGTGAGCCACGTCCACGGCTACCCCGAGACTGCAATACCCATGTCGATTAGGAGGGGTGATCTGCACGAAGGCGACATCAAACGGGATGCGCTGGGCCGCGACAAGCTGCGTCAGCCGGGAAAAGCGGCTGGGGATCAGGTCCACGTGGCCCGCAGTGATGGCATCCTTGGCAACCCATCCGGAAAAAAACGTTTTGAGGCGGAATTTCTGGGTCTGGAGTTTTTCCAGGGAAATGGCCTCTCCGAAACTGAGCAGTTGAAAGAGTTCCAGGTCCTGGAGGTTGTCCGCGTTGGATTCCATCAGATGCTTGATCAGCGTCCGGGGTTCCGCGGAACCGGTTCCCAGAAAAATACACATGCCCGGCTCAATTTTGGCGATTACCTTATCGGGCGCCACCACCCGGCTTTCCCAGTCCATGATATCAACGTCTTGTTTCATTATTGTAATCTTCCTGTTTTAATTAGAAATCCCCTTGTCCGGGCCAGACAAGGGGATTTGTTGTCGTCATGATTTTCTTGACCCAACCAAACGGTCAGTTTGAGGGATACATGGCCTCGATCTTATCATTGAACATTTCCTGCGCCACGTTCTTTTTGACTTTAAGGGTCGGGGTGAGCATTTTGTTGTCAATGGTGAATTCGGGAACGATGGTCACCTTCTTGATCTGTTCGAACGAGGCGAACTTCTTGTTCTTTTCCGCCACTTCACTGTTGATCAAGGCCACGATGTCCGGATGGGTGAAAAGATCCTCGTATTTGCTGAAATTGATCTCTTTTTCCTTTGCATATTCCTGGATGTTGTCCGGATCCAGGGTGACCAGGGCCGTGAGATATTTGCGTTTGTCGCCGATGACCACCACCTGGTTGATGTATTTGGAGGTGGCCACATGGCCTTCAATAGCCGCCGGCGCGATGTTTTTGCCGCCGGCGGTAATGATGAGATCTTTTTTACGGCCGGTGATGCGCAAAAAGTTTTCGGAATCGATTTCCCCCAGGTCGCCCGTGCGGAGCCAGCCGTCCTCGGTGAAGGTTTTGGCGGTTTCTTCGGGCATTTTGTAGTACTCCCGCATCACGTTGCGGCCTTTGAACAGAATTTCGCCGTCGTCGGCAATTTTTTGTTCTATGCCGGGTCCGGGAGGACCAACCCAGCCGATGCGGAAATTGTCGATGCGGTTGATGTTGGTAAAGGAAGTGTTCTCCGTCATGCCCAATCCTTCCAGTACGATCACGCCGGCGCCGATGAAAAATTTGGCGATGCCCGAATCCAGAGGTGCGGCCCCGCTGATGCAGAAGCGGAGACGGCCGCCCAGTGCCGCGTGCAGTTTGCTGAAGACCAGCTTGGAGGCGATCTTATGTTTGAACGACAGGCCAAAGGCAGGAGTCTGCTTATTCAGCATGCATTCGGCCATCTGATCACCGATGCCAACGGCCCATTTAAAGATCTTGAGCGCCGCACCACCTTTGGCTTCCGCGCCGCTGACCACCTTGGAGTAAACTTTTTCATAAATCCGCGGCACGCTCGGAAACCAGTGGGGCTGGGCCTGTTTCAGATCATCCACGATGGTGTCCATGCTCCGGGCGAAGTTGGTGGTGGCCCCCACCAGAAGGGTCGCGTAAACGCAGGTCCGGGCAAAAATGTGGGCCAGCGGAAGAAAGAGGAAGGTTTCGTCGCCGTCCCGGACATCCACGGAGGCTTCCACGGACTGGGACGTGAAGAGCACATTGTCATGGGTAATGACCGCGCCCTTGGGAACGCCGGTGGTACCGGAGGTGTATACCAGTGTGGCCACGTCCGTGGTGGTGACTTCCTTAATCCTCTGCTGAAGGTCATTTTCGGGGAAGCTTTTGCCGAGTTTCATGAATTCGTCGTAGCTGATGATCCAGTCGTCGCCTTTATGCGCTCCTTCTAACAAAATGACTTTTCGGATATTGGGAATTTCCGGTCGGATTTCCAGCATCTTGGCCAATTGATCTTTGTTCTGGGCGAAAACGACAACCGAGTCAGAGTGGTTGATGATATATTTGCAGTCTTCCGGGAGGTTGGAATGGTAGATGCCCACGGTTGCCGCACCGATCATGGCGTTTGCCATATCCACCAGGACCCATTTGTAGCAGGAATAGCTGAGGATAATGACCTTGTCGCCCTTGTTCACGCCCAGGCTGGCCAGACTTTTTCCGGCTCCTTTCACCTGTTCGTAAAATTCGAACCAGGTGACCGACTCGGATGTGCCCTCGGCATCCAGAAACCATCGGTGGGAGATGGTATTGGGTTTTGCGTCAACTGTTTTTTTTAACATCTCATGAATGTTCTGAAACTCTACCATGCGCATGACTGCCTCCCTGTGTTATGGTTAATATTCCGATAGAACCTCTATGTGGTGCGTAATATCGAATATGGAAATACTGAGGGATTAAGCTGTATCAAGTTTAATTTTGAATAATTATAAAAAAGGTAAACGAAAGTCAAGTAGTTTAGGCCCCTTTTGACTTTTTACAACTCGACGATGATGTTGACGAGTTACGCATATAGCAGTCCGGCATACCCCACAAAGGAATCGCCCGGATTTTTTTCATAACTGGAACTATATCCCACCAGGTGTGCCGATGTGGCGCCCAGTGATTTGGAAGCGGTGATTGCGGCGGCCGCCGC
This sequence comes from uncultured Desulfobacteraceae bacterium, assembly GCA_964598885.1. GTDB lineage: Bacteria > Desulfobacterota > Desulfobacteria > Desulfobacterales > Desulfosalsimonadaceae > SURF-33. The sequence goes on from CAZRES010000005.1 coordinate 10,581, forward strand.
GCCGGCGCAGCAGGCGTTATGGCTGGAAAGACCTTCATGAATCACGCCGGCGGCGTCCATGTCTTTCATGTGTTCCATGATGATACGATCGTTGTTGTCTTTTACCCAGTCAAAACCTTTTTCTCCCGGCCCGGCGGGCGCAAAACCGTAGTTGGGACCGTAATGTGTCAAATCCGTTGATCCAATAATTTTAATTTTTAAATTCAGATCGTTGGCTATATTTACAACCGCCTCCGCCAGTTCAAGGGTGGCGGTTGTCGGTGGGGGACCGATGGGCAGAAGGCGGCTGTCGGGAAAGAAATATTTAACAAACGGAAGTTGCAGTTCGATGGTGTTATCCTGGCTGAAGCGGGCCGGCGTTTCGATGTGGAACGGAAATTTTTTAATGAGTTGCCCGGCCATGTCGACGGCAATGTCAAGATCGCCGAAAGGCGTTTCCCAAGCCCCCTCGGCCATGATGATATTGGGCGAATCCGGGGCAAGGTGCATGCCGAACGCCACAATAACATCCGGAGATTCCGACGATTTGGCGGCCTGCATGGCGGCGATCACGTTGCAGGCCAGGCTGCCGGAAAAATGCCAGCCGGCATGGGGAACGATGCCGCCGACAAACGGTTTTTCAGGCATGACGCGAAAGCGCTTGTCGCTTAAGAATTTCTGGATTTCCTTTTCGCAATCAGAAGCGCCGGCTGGATACCAGCTACCGGCGAACAGGGCTTGTCGGGTATTCATGACGACCTCCTTATTCCAGTTCGCATTACGCGGTATCTGCTTTGGATTATTTTATTTTCTGATTTTCCGCCGTTTTTATGTAAAATGTCCCATCGCTTTTTCAAATGCCGGCATGGCGTCGGTGATGACCGCATCATCAACGCAAAACGCCAGTCGAAAGTGCCCGGGGCCGCCGAAGCCGGACCCCGGAACCGCCAGAATCAGTTCTTCCTGAAGGGCCTTGACGAACTCCACGTCATCGGGGATCGGCGATTTGGGAAAGAGATAGAACGCACCGGCGGGCTTGATAAATTCATAACCGATCTTTTCAAGGCCGGTGCAGAGAAGTTCCCGTTTGCGGGCGTATTGAGCGATATCGCCGGATAGCCCCTGCACGGCGGCCACCACGCGTTGCATCAGGGCCGGGGCATTGACGAATCCGAGAATCCGGTTGGCCAGGCTCATGCCGCCGATCAGTTCGTTTCGATGGGTCGCTTCCGGGTTGACGGCGATATAACCGATCCGCTCCCCGGGAATGGACAGGTCCTTTGAATAGGAAGTGGTAATGATGCTGTCCGGATAAGCGGCGAATATGGAAGGAACCCGGGTGTGGTCGTAAATGATTTTGCGGTAGGGTTCATCCGATATCAGGTAGATGTTGCGGGAAAATCGCCGGCTTTTGGAGGCCAACAGCGTCCCCAGTTCCGTAAGGTTTTCCTCCGGATAGACCTGACCGGTCGGATTGTTGGGAGAGTTGATGAGCACCGCCTTGACATCAGGGGTCAGGGCCTGATCGATGGCGTCGACATTTAAGGTAAAATCCGGATTGGTGGCCGCGGTTTTGAGGCTTCCGCCGTGGTTGTCCGCATAGAAACCGTATTCCACAAAATAGGGTGCGGGCGTGAGTATCGCATCTCCGGGATCGAGAACGGTTTTCAAAATAACATTCAATCCGCCGGCCGCGCCGCAGGTCATGATGATGTCGTTTTCGGTTACTTCCGCCTGCTGTTCGCCGGATACAAAATCCGCCACGGCTTTCCGGACAAAGGGATATCCCGTATTCGGCATATAGGCATGCCAGCCGGCTGCTTCCTTTTCGGCGTTTTCCCTGAGGGCGTGCCGGAAGGCCGGCGGTGGATTGATATTGGGATTGCCGAGACTGAAATCATAGACATTGCCGGCACCGTGAATGGCCTTGAGCCGGGCGCCTTCCTCGAACATTTTGCGAATCCAGGACGCCTTTGTGATAAAGGAATCAATTTTTTTGGAAATAGTCATTTTATGCCTGTTCCACTGATTTGACTTCCGGAATTTCCTGCTTTAACAGCCGTTCAATCCCGTTTTTAAGGGTCATCTGGGACATGGGGCACCCGGCGCAGGCTCCCTGAAGACGGACTTTCACCACTCCGTCCAATACATCGATGAGTTCCACGTCGCCGCCGTCGGCTTGCAAAGACGGCCGGATCTTTTCCAAAACCTGTTGCACGCGCTCTTTCATGATCACTCCTTGACAGTTTGAATTAAAAAAATGAAATTCGAGGTTTTTTGGTCGTTGTTTTCTATATCCCATACGATGAAATCTTAGATAATGCAAATAATTTCAATCGTCATCGGCCGCAGCCACCCTGTCCGGGTCCTGGCGATGGTAAAACGCGGACCGGAAGTCTTCAAATCGGTCCGCGGTGATGGCGGCGCGCATTTCCGTCATGAGGCCCAGGTAATAATGAAGATTGTGGATCGTGTTCAACCGGTATGACAGGAGTTCCCGGCAGCGGTAGAGATGGTGCAGGTAGGCCCTGGAAAACTGTCGGCATGTCAGGCACCCGCACGCCGGGTCCAGGGGCCCGGTATCGTTTCGAAAGCGGGCGTTGCTGATATTGAACGCGCCGGAGGCGGTGAAAAGCTGTCCGTTTCTCGCGTTTCGGGTAGGCATGACGCAGTCGAACATGTCGGCGCCCATGGCGACAAGCTCCACCAGATCCGCGGGCGTGCCCACGCCCATGACGTAGCGGGGTTTTTCCGGCGGCAGCAGAGGAAGGGTCGCCTCGGCCGTGGCCAGCATCAGATCCTTGGGCTCGCCCACGCTCAGACCGCCCACGGCGTATCCGGGAAACCCGATTTCGCAGAGTTCTTCGAGGGATCTTCGGCGGAGCGCCGGAAACATGCCGCCCTGGACGATGCCGAAGAGGACATTCTTTTTATTATCCGTTTTTTCCCAGGCCTGCTTGCAACGTCGGGCCCACCGGGTGGTAAGGGCCACGGCCTTTTCGGCGGTTTCGGCGTCGGCGGGATAGGGGATGCATTCATCCAGACACATGATGATGTCGGCTCCGAGATCGGTCTGGATGGACACGGCATCCTCCGGCGTGATCTCATGCCGGGAACCGTCGATGTGGGATTGAAATTCGAATCCGTTTTCCGTGATTTTTGCTATTTTGGCCAGCGAAAAGATCTGGAAGCCGCCGCTGTCGGTGAGAATGGGGCCGTCCCAGTTCATGAACCGGTGAAGCCCCGAAAACAGACGGATGACCTCCCGGCCGGGCCGCAGGTAAAGATGATAGGTATTGCCCAGGATGATGGTTGCGCCACAAGTCCTGAGTTCATCCGGGGTTATGGCCTTGACGGTGCCGGCTGTTCCCACGGGCATGAACACCGGCGTGGCGATATCGCCCCGGCCGGTCCGCAGTATCCCGGCCCGCGCCCGGGTCCGGGTTGATGCGGCGATGACTTCAAAATTAAGCATGATGTGCCTTTCTATCTGATCAGCATGGCGTCGCCGTAACTGTAAAAACGATATTGGTTTTCAATGGCCTCCTGGTAGGCATTGAGGATCCGCTCCCGGCCGGCAAACGCCGATACCAGCATCAGCAGAGTGGATTTCGGCAGATGAAAATTGGTGATCATGGCATCGATGATATTAAATTCGTATCCGGGATAGATAAACAAATCGCATTCGCCGGCGCCGGCCGCCACCAGGCCGTTTCGATCCGCCGCGTATTCCAGGGTTCGTACCGTGGTGGTTCCCACGGCGATGATCCGCCGGCCGGAGGTCCGGGCCGCATTGATTGCGTCTGCCGTTTCCGGGGAGATGAAATAGCGTTCCGTGTGGATGCGATGGTCCCGGATATCTTCAACCTTGACCGGCGCGAAGGTGCCGTATCCCACGTGAAGGGTAATGGTGGCGATTTCAATCCCTTTTTGCTTAAGACGCTCCAGAAGCTCCCATGTGAAATGAAGTCCGGCCGTGGGGGCCGCCACAGCACCGGTTCGGGCGGCATAAACGGTTTGATAGGCCGTGTGGTCGTCGTCGGAATCTTCATTTAACAGACCGTCTTTACGGCGGGAACGCCGGATATAGGGTGGAAGCGGCATTTTTCCGATGCGATCCAGCACGTTTTCAAATGGTTGTTCACATATAAATGCAATGGAGAAGGTTTTTTCAAAGGCATCGATGACCACAGCTTTCAGGTCCGGCCCGAAATCAAGGCGCATGCCGGGTTTCGGGGCCTTGGACGCTCGGACCAGACACTCGCACACCACCCGTTTTACGGGAATAAACGATTCCTGCCGTTCCGAAAAAGCAAGGATCAGCACTTCGATTTTACCGCCGGTTTCCTTTTGCCCGAACAGCCGGGCCGGCATTACGCGCGTGTCGTTGATCACCAGCAGATCCGACGGGGTGAAAAAATGTTCCACATCGGTGAAAATGCCATGGGAAACTGCGCCGTCGGACCGGTTCAATACCAGCAGGCGGGACCGGTCTCTCTGCTGCACCGGGGTCTGGGCGATCAGATGTTCGGGAAGATGATAGTCAAAATCGTTCAGCGCAAACATCGGGTCACCGGTTGAATCGTTGTTGGGGAAAAAGAAGGCATCAGGATTTGCCGATATAAACCAGAACCAGTCCGGCCAGCATGAGTCCGAACCCGAATTTGCGCAGGGAATCATCGGGCATTTCCAAAACCATCCGCATCATGGACTTCATCCGGTCTGGAAATCCGAAATACGGCAGGCCCTCGATGATCATGACCATGCCGATGACGCACAGAAAAAATTTCATTTGCAATCTGCTCCTTGCCAAAGTTTCCAACACACATATAGTTGTCGTCGGGTTTTTGTCAAAAGAAAATAGCGCGTTTTCCGATGCGGAATCGGTAGCGGCGATATGTGGTTGAATGTTTCCGGCACCCATGGAAACAAATAAATAAGGCTTGACGATCCTGCGGAAATAATAGCATAAAAATCTGGAAAACACGTCAGATGATAAGGATGGTTAAATGGAATTTGAACCGGTCATCGGGCTGGAAGTTCATGCCCAGCTGAAAACCCGAACCAAGATTTTCTGCGGCTGCGACACGACCTTCGGAGCGCCGCCCAACACCCATGTCTGCCCGGTTTGTCTGGGCATGCCGGGCGTGCTGCCGGTGCTCAACCGTACGGTGGTGGAATACGCCATGAAAATGGCTCTGGCAACCCACTGCGACATTGCCTCTAAAAGCCGGTTTGCCCGCAAGAACTATTTTTATCCGGACCTGCCCAAGGGATACCAGATTTCTCAGTATGAGCTGCCCATCGCCGAGGGCGGCTATGTCGAAATCGACACGGAAGATGGAAATCGCCGGAAAATCGGCCTGACCCGGATCCACATGGAAGAAGACGCCGGCAAGCTGATCCATGATCCAAACCGTCCCCACAGTCTTGTGGACTTAAACCGCACCGGGGTTCCCCTCATTGAGATCGTTTCCGAACCGGACCTTCGTTCACCGGCAGAAGCCGGCGCTTATCTTCGCCAGCTCCGGGCCATCCTCCGGTACCTTGACATCAGCGACGGCAACATGGAAGAAGGAAGTTTCCGCTGCGACGCCAATGTGTCGGTCCGTCCCGCCGGCTCCCATACCCTCGGTACCCGCACGGAAGTCAAAAACATCAATTCCTTCAAGTTCGTGGAAAGCGCCCTGGCCTATGAGATCAAACGCCAGATTGCCATCCTGGAAGACGGCGGCAGCATCGTCCAGGAAACCCGCCTCTGGGATACCGGTCGTCAGCGCACGGTCTCCATGCGGGGAAAGGAAGAGGCCCATGATTACCGGTATTTTCCCGATCCCGACCTGGTGCCGCTGGTCATCGATGCGGAATGGATCGAAATCATGCGCAAGACCCTTCCGGAAATGCCCCAGACCCGCAAGGACCGCTTTGTGAAGGATTTCGGCCTGCCGAAGCATGACGCGGAAATCCTGACCTCTGCAAAGGAACTGGCCGATTATTTCGAAGCGTGCGTTGGAATGATCAAGGCCCCCAAGCTGGTCAGCAACTGGATCATGGGTCCCCTGCTGGCCCTGCTCAATGCCCAAGGCAAGTCCATTGCCGAAACGCCGGTAAGTTCCGACGCCCTGGCGGCCCTGCTGTCGCTGGTGGCAGACGCCACTATCAGCGGCAAGATCGCCAAAACCGTTTTCGACGAAATGGTTAAAACCGGTGAACCGCCTGAAATCATTGTCAAACGCAAGGGCATGGTGCAGGTGACCGATGAGGGCGCCCTTGAGGCGGTGGTAGAGGCAGTGCTGACCGCCTCGCCCGCCGAGGTGGAGGGTTATCGTGGCGGAAAGACCAAATTGCTGGGGTTTTTTGTGGGTCAGGTTATGAAGGAGACTAAGGGCAAGGCCAATCCGCAGATCGTCAACAAGCTGTTGAAAGATAAGCTGGGTTGATCTTTTGCCGGACCCTCTAGAGATAAAGCATTATCAAAAAAGCGGTTGCCGGGGATTGTAAATCAGCCCGCCGCCGGCCGCGTAATCCTTGAGTACGGATGCGGCTTCGAAACGCAGTACATCCCGGGTGACCCCAATTCCCCGATCGGCCAGGGCGCCGATCCAATCCGCCGGTTTGGGCCCTTCGTCAAATCCCACGGCCGCCGCGTCTTCCGCTCTGGCCCCGCAGACCAGCCGCCGAACGCCGGACCATGGAATCGCGCCGAAACACATGGCGCAGGGCTCCGATGAGGAGACCAGTTCAAAATCCCGCCTGCCGCCGTCGCTGATATCATATCGGCCCAGCATTTGCTGCGCCATGATCAACGCCGTGATTTCGGCATGCAGCACGGAGCAGTTGGCCGGGATCACGAGATTGACCCCTACGGCCGTGAGATCTCCGGCCACATCGAATATGGCGGCTCCGAACGGTCCGGCCATTGCATCATGGGCGATATTCTGACGGGCCAGACCGATGACCAGGCGCATTCGGTCTTTGCTGGTGGGAAATGCCGAGGGTTGCCGGATTAAAAAATCATGCACCCATTCGGGGAGTCTGAAAGTAAAAGGGGAAAGAATCATTTCGGCGGAATCCATGTGCCCGGGGTTCAGAACCGGCATTCGCCGCCCTTTTCATGGCGGCGGTCCACATAGGCCGAATGGGAAAGATAGGTGTTGTCGTCGGCGTAGATGTAAAGGCAGGTGCCTTCCTTGATCGCGTCGATGATGGATCGGGTGGCCTCCTCGGGCAGGGCCGGACATCCCCAGCTCGTGCCGAGGTAGCCGTATTTTTTGATATTGGCGGGATTTGCGTACGGTGCCCCGTGAATGACAATGTCGCGTTTGCGCGCCAGATCGTTGATTCCAGGTTCCAGGCCGTCGAGCCGCAGGGAATATCCGTATTTTCCGAAATAGGTTTCCGCGGTTTTGAAAAACCCCAGGCTGCTCTGCTTTGAGCCGGGTTCATTGGAAAAAATTCTCGCATGGATGAAACCGGAATTCAGACCGTGGGTGACATGCGTATGATAAATAAGGCGCCGGGTTTTCAAATCAATGACAAAAAGTCGTTTTTCCGATGAGGGGCGTGTATAATTAATGATCGTGATAATATCGGACTTATAGAATTTGATCCGTCTGTGACCGACCATGGCTTTACGGAAAATATCGTATCGAAGTTTTCCGGAAAGTCGCAGTGCGTTATACAGATGGTGAATTTCATCAAGTTGTTGCGCAATTTCAGGCTGGATCGGCTTTGCCGGTTCTATGATGCGGGATGTCGGGAGTGAAACCGGCTGGGGCGTTTTTTGGGCAGGGTCACGCATACCGCAGCAGGTCAGAGAAGCTGCGCAAACGACCGCCGTCAAAAAGCTCAGTATGCGCCGCATCTCCGGCGGGGTTGTTCGTGAAATGCCACCCACGGGGACTCGGCTCCTTTTTCTTTCTTTTATCGTTACATACTTATCCATCCGGGTTAATTTTATCTATTACTGATTTTTCCGCCATCGTGCAAGAAAAATGACAACACCGCCAATGTCTCATCAAACCAACCCGGCCCGGTTCATGCTTTTTGTCGATTCCCGATGGCCGTATGACGGTTTTTTCGCGGGGGTTTCCTGTTGATAAAAAACCGTATTGTGTATACAGTGCAACCCATGACGGGTATCGCCGGTGGTTGGCGTGCCGGAAACGGAGATATTGCTTATGGATTATTCTGACAACGCTTACCGGAAGGAACTGGAATACCTGCGCGCCCGAATCGATGCCATCGACCTTGAGGTGGTGGATCTGCTGGCCCGGCGCCGGGATATGGTAAAACAGGTAATGACCCTGAAGCAGGCCCATCATTTACCGGTTTATCACCCGGCCCGGGAAGAAGACCTGATTTATGCGCGAAGACAGCAGGCCAAAGCCGCCGGTCTGGACCCGGATTATATTGAAGAATGCTACCGGGTTATTCTGCGCCAGTCCCGGGTGACCCAGAGCGGTCATATGGCCCGGACCGGCATCCGCCCCGATGCAAAGGTGCTGATCGTGGGTGGATACGGGGAGATGGGACGTTATTTTGAAAAATGGTTTGCTGGCTCCGGATATGAAGTACGCCTCATGGGCCGTAACGACTGGCCGGAAGCCGACGCGCTGTGCGCGGACATTGATCTGGCCATTGTTACCGTTCCGATTGAGGATACGTCTGCTATCATCCATAAAATCGCGCCTTATCTGCCCGCTGCAGCCGTGCTGACCGATTTGACCAGCATCAAGAAAGTTCCGCTGGACGCCATGCTGGCGGCGCACCAGGGACCCGTATTAGGACTTCATCCCCTTTTCGGGCCTACCACTTCCAGTCTGGACAAGCAGATCATCGTCGCCACGCCGGGTCGTGATCCCGTTTCCTGTCAATGGGTTGTAGACCAGCTTTCCGCCTGGGGCGCGGTCATTGTCGTGGCGGAAGCCGAAGAACACGATGAAATCATGGCCATTGTCCAGTCATTGCGTCATTTCGCCACATTTGCTCTTGGCCAGTTCATGGCCCGGAAAAACATTCCCCTGGCCCGGTCCCTGGAATTTTCCAGTCCCATTTATCGGCTTGAACTGGCCATGGTGGGGCGATTGTTTGCCCAGGACCCGGGGCTGTATGCCGAGATTATTTTCGCAACCCCTCAACGACGTCGTTTGCTCAAAGAGTATATCGCCGTTATGAATGAGAACCTGGATATGCTTGAGAACGGCGATAAATCCGTATTTATCGCCGAATTTGAAAAAATTTCCCGATGGTTCGGCCCGTTCGGCGAACAGGCCATGCGGGAAAGTTCTTTTCTAATCGATAAGCTCATTGAAAGATTTTAATGAATTGACGGAGGAAGAAATATGAGTGATTTTGGCGGCAGAATCATGGAACTGCGGAACACGCAGAACCTGAGCACAAAAGAAGTAGCTCGGGCCGCTGGCATTCCCCAGTCCCGTTACAGCGAATTGGAACGGGGAGTTCGCGTGCCCGTGGAGGCGCAGGTGGAGCGGCTGGAAAAATTTTTCGGGCTGGGCGCCGGGGAGCTCGCAAGCTCCGCGGCCAATGATATCAAAACAGCAGGGAGGTCTTCATGGAATTAAAAGATTATTTTGAGAATACCAAAGGCGTCGGCGTGATGGCAACGGCCGATGCCGCCGGAAAAGTGGATGCGGCCGTTTATGCCCGCCCCCATATCCTGGAAGACGGGACCATGGCCATGATCATGCGGGACCGGCTGACGCACGCCAATCTTCAGTCCAACCCTCACGCGGCCTATCTTTTTATGGAAAGCGGCCCGGGATTTAAAGGTAAACGGTTTTTTTTGACCCGGATAAGGGAAGAAGGCGACGGCGAACTTCTTCAGACATTAAAGCGGCGATGCGTTTCCCCGGAAGAGGACGCGGAAAAGGGCGCAAAATTTCTGGTGATTTTTACCATCGACAAGGAACTGCCTTTAATCGGCGCCGAATAACTGTCGGCTCTTTATTGAGACATTCATGAAGTATCAAAAGCTGCTTTATTTTCTGCAAAACGTCGGGAAAGATCCGTCCGGTCTCATGTTTGAGGATTATCTGACGGGCCTGAACAACCGCCGATTTTTGCTGCATTATCTCAAACACAACATCGACTGGGGCGCTGTTGCGGATAAACCGGTTTCCCTGGTAATGATCGATATCGACTTTTTTAAGCGGATAAACTTTCAGTACGGCAATACGGTGGGGGATCAGGTGTTGGCGCACGTCGCCGGCATTTTAAAAGATATCAGCCAGGAAAAGGGAATTCCCATTCTTTATGCCGGCGATGAATTTATGGTCCTGCTTCCCGGCCGGAACAAACAGGCGGCAGTGAGTCTTGTCGCCGAAGTTTTTTATCAGATCAAAAACCAGCCGTTGTTTTCGACCGATGCGGGCAGGGGGTTTTCCTTTACTGTCAGCATGGGCATTGCCACGGCTCCGGATGACGCCTCCGATGGCGAGTGGCTTATCCATCAGGTCAAAAATGCTCTTTATCATGCCAAACAGTTGGGGCGCAACCGGTATGCCGATGCGGGCATGGTCAGCCGTCAGGCCGTGCATTACCTGCAAACAGCGGGCGTGGTGGGTCGGAAATCTCAATTTGATCAGATCGGTATGGCCCTGAAAAAATTCGGTGAAGGCATCGGTCAGGTGGTCATTATCGACGGCGGACCGGGGATGGGTAAAACCAGTTTTATTGATACCGTCCATCGCAACCTGGAAAAGACAAAATACAATATTGTCCGGGTTGCCGGCGTTGCGCATGAATCCTACCGGCCGTATTACCTGATGGCGTGCGTGGTCATGACGCTGATGAACCAGCGGGAAGACCGCGGCGTCGAGATTCTGGAGGGCATGACGGAAAAAGAGATCAATGCCTTAAGCCAGATCATTCCCCAGATGGTCTCGGGACCTCCTCAGTTTTCCGACATTGCCGGGCATCAGCGCGAAGAGGTTTTCCGGACGTTTGCCCGGTTTTTTTCGGCGCTGGCCGGCAAACTCCCCCTGGTGATTTTGATTGACGATCTGCATTATGCCGATCCGGCTACCCTCCATCTGATCCGCGTCATCATCCGCACCAACCTGCTTCGCTTGTTTATATGCGGAACCGCGGGAGAAGAAAAGCAGACCAAGCCGGAAGCCGTGCCTCTTGCCCTGTTCCGGTCCGCCTATGGCATGGAACTGGCATTGCAAACCATCACGCTGACACCCCTGACGGTTGAGCATGTTGAAAAATTTATCCATATGACCTTTCAGGGGCTTTCCATGCCCCATCGCCTGGTCCAGGAACTGACCGACATGACCCAGGGGAATCCCCTGTTTATGGTCGAAATGCTGCGAAAGATGATATTGGATCAGAAGATTCTCTTAAAGGGCCGGGACTGGCAAATGGCGCGGCTTGAAAAACGCTATTTTCCCAGAAGCCTCGAGGAAATCATCCGGCAGAAAATGAATTCACTGGATGAAGAAAGTAAACGGTTTCTGGAATGCGCCTCGGCCTTCGGGGAATCCATATCGTTGAGCATGCTGACGGGCAGCTACAGTGAAAAATCTTCGCGGATACATGATTTTTTAAATCAGGGACTGGCTCACGGACTCGTCATGTCTCAGTTTCGAGAAAACGATGAAAATATTCGATTCTCCAGCCATAGTGTCCGTGAAATTATATATGAAGGGATATCCCCCGACCAGAAGCGTCATTTTCACGAAGAGATCGGCACCTATCATGAAAAGCTCCATAAAGAAGATCTGCTGCCGTCGGCGGCCCCCCTGGCGTTTCACTTCCAGCGTTCCGGCAACGTGAAAAAAGAGGAGATATACAGGCAGTTTCAGAGCCAGCGGGATCAGCAGGTGTTTGCACCGGAAGAAATTCCGGAAACTATCGAAGAAGATGTGTTCGAGATCAAAGATGCTGAAACAGCGGGAGTTGAGGAACTCGGGGACACTCCCCTCAGCGATGCCGGTCTGGCCATGCTGCCCAAACTGTTGCGGGCCATGCTGATTGCCGTGCGCAATATCCGGCTTTATCCGGGCGACAGCAAATCCGTGACATCGGCCATGGAACATCTTGGAAACCTCATTACCGCGATTCTGGAAGAAGTCGACCGGTTCAGCATTTCCATGGAGAAACAAAAGATTGTCGTTAACGGTCGTCTCCTGGAAACACAAGAGTTCCCCGCCATCACGGCCCAGATCATTGATTTATGGGATCAGATTCAGCTAAAAAGCGTGACCGTTAAAAAGGGTTTGAATTCAGCCGAACTTTACCGGGTGATGACGGCCATGAGCCAAACGGACCAGAAAGCCATTACCCCCCGGTACTGGAAAGAATTTTCCCAGGATCATCGCCTGACGCATGTTTTACCGCGCCAGGTGACCTATACCAAGATTGAAACGCAGAACGCCGGCGAGGCGTCACTGTCCGTTGATCCTCTGGCGGGAACGGATAACAGCGTTGCAGAGGCGTCCGTCGGCATACATCCTCATCCGGCGGCCCTCAAAATGATTCAAAATGTTTTCAGCGCTATTCTGGGCGCCTACAGTAAGGTAAAGCTTTATCCCGGAAACAATCCGGTGGCCATGGATGCCGTCAGCCAGTTGCAAGCGCGGCTGCAATCCTATTTTTCCTTCCAATCCGTTCTAAACATTGCCCGGGTGCAAAATTCCTTGCTGGTAAATGGTGTGAAGGTGGATACCACCGGATTTGAGACCATGGCCAGAAGTTTTTTGAAATTTCTGACCGTTGTTCACCTTAACAGCATCACTTTTCTTGTACAGGTTACTTCTGAAGAACTCATGGCGTTTATTGCCGCATCCGTGCAATCCGCGCCATTGGGGGATGAAAATGCCGGTCCCGGATTCTGGCGTGATATAGGGAAGAAAAACAGGATAGCGGGCATTTTGTTCGATCAGCGTCTTTATGACGTTCTTGAGGAAGAAGCGGGAGATGCGACTTCTGTTCCAGGGACCGTCACGGATAGGTCCGATCCGGACCCCGCGTTGGAGGATCATGACATTGATCAATTGCCGGAACGTATCCGCCAGCGTTATCTTACCGGGGATATGACCGGCGCGGAAGCCTTGCTCAAAGGCTTTTGCGATGCCTATTCCCTGGCCGACGATGATCGCCGGAAAGCGATGATGGATGTGATGGAAAATATCCTCAACCCCGAGGACTGGCGTCCTACGGCCGTTTACCTGCGATTCGCGCTGGGGCCTCTTCTTCCGCTGCTCCAGAAGGAAACACATTTGGATTGCATCCACAGAGGCACTGCGCTGTTGAATCAATGCGGGGTGGCACTGATCCTGTTTAGTGAATATGATCTGGCAACCTGGGTGTTTGCCGGCGTTGGGCAGATGCATCAGCGCCAAAACACAACAGAGTCCGCCGATAAAAAAGGGATCCATCCCCTGGCGGAGCTCCTGTCGCCGCCGGTGGTTTATGTCCTTTCAGAGGATTTAAAATCCGGAGATCCGACCCGCAGGCAGCAGGCATATCAGTTGATCAGTTCAATGGGAACGGCTGTTTTGCCCCTGCTGACAGATCTGATTAAAAGAGAGGAACAGATACGGCCCCGGATCCTGGCGGCGGAGCTGATCCGCAATAGCAGTAAGCCGGGGATTGATTTTTTGAAATCAACTCTGATGGCTGAAAACAATCCCGTGGAGCGGGCCCGCATTTTGGATATCATTGATTCGGTGACCACGGATCTTTCGACGGAACTGGCGGAAGCCCTTTCCGATCAGAGCGATGTCGTCCAGAAGGCGGCGATTCGTCTGGCCGAGCGGCTCAATACGCCGGAAGCCGTCACGCTGCTGATGCAATGCGCCCAGCGTCGGGAAGCGGAAATAGTGATTCGGGCGGTCAATTCTCTGGGGAAGCTGCGGGCAACCCCGGCGGCGGACATTCTGAGCCGCCTGGCCTCCAGGTCTGATTCAACAGAAGTGCTGACGGCTGTGTGCCGGGCCATGGGTCATATCGGAGATCCCTCGTTTGTCGAGCCGTTGACCCGGCTGTTAACGTCCCGGCGGTTATTTCTGACCCAAAAAAAATACCATCCTTCCATCAGGGCATCGGCCGCAATGGCGTTGTCGCAAATTCCCGGTTCATCGTCTCTGGAGCTGATGCGGTCGCTGGCAAATGATCCCGAAGTGCGGGTCCGGGAAGTGGCGCGCGCTCTGGTAACAAAAACCAGTTGACGATTTTCCGGCGATTTTTCCCAAAGGCGTCATCCCCCGAACACAGGCATCAAGAAGCGCCGGTTTTTTTGAACTGGGTTCGAAGGAACCCGGCAAATCCAGCCCGTTCGTGGGCATAGGCTTCCGCAAGGGTGACGGTGTCCCGGTAATGGATCAGATCCCGAATCGTTGCGATCATTGCCGGACTGCTCTGGCATATATCTGCTGCGATTTCCATGGCCCGGGGCACTAGCCGCCCGGGCGGGACGACTTCATTGACCAGTCCCCACTCATAGGCGGTTTGCGCTGTTATGAACCGACAGGTAAAAGACATCTGGCGGGCTCGCCGCCGACCCACGGCCTGCTGGAGCAACGGGGTCATCCCCCATCCCGGATGAATCCCCACCCGGGCATGGGTGTCGGCAAAAGACGCGTTTTCCGAGGCGATCAGAAAATCGCAGTTTAAGGCAATTTCAAACCCGCCGGTAATGGCATGCCCGTTCACGGCGCCGATGATTGGTTTGGCGCATGCCTGAAAGAGATCCGGCAGATCCGCCCCGTCGCCACGGGGATCAAAGAGGTTTTCCGTAAGCAAAACATCCAGATCAAGACCGGAGCAGAAGGACTTGCCGTTTCCGGTGATCACGGCCGCCCGGATATCGTCGTCGCGGGCGATGGTTTCCAGGCTGTCGTAAAGACCGGCCAGCAGAGCCTGATTAATGGCGTTTCGGCGTTCGGGGCGGTTTAAGGTAATGACGGCGATGTGATTTTCAACGGCAAAAAGAACGGGTGCGGTCATTTGGGCGTATTCTCCCCTATCATAGTAAGGTCATCGTTTTTGGAGATATCCATAAATCCCCGCCTTTGGAAAAAATGATTATAACTTATCCCGTTGATTTTTCAAGCCGAAAAAAGACAAGTCTTATTGACAGCGTTCTTTATGACGGATATAGTACCCAAAATTGTATCCAGAAGGCCAGGTTTCTTGCGCTGCGGACCCGATTTGAAGAAAGGGTCCATCCGAAAAACATCAATGCTTTTTGTGTCTGGAAAAACAAAAAAATGAGCAAACAAGTGCCTGTTATGATCGGAGTGCTGCTAATCGCGCTGCTGCTGACCGGTCCGGATGTTGCCCGGGAAGCCAATGCCTCCGGATATGCTCTGATGGATCTTTACGCATTGGCTCTGGAGCGAGCCGAGGATATTCACATAGCGGAAAATCAGCTCTTGATCGCCCAACAGGATGAACAGCGGGCTTTTTCCGTTCTGCTGCCCCATCTTTCGGCATTCGGCGATTACATTCACTACCAGGAAGCCGGCGCCATCGCCCCGGAATACGGTTATGAATACGGAGCCAAGCTTCAGCAGCAGTTCACCTTGAACGGCCGGGAACTCATCGCTCTTGCGGCTGCCAGGGATACCATCCGGCAGCGGGAGTACGACAGGAACGCGGTTGTGGAGAATTTTCTTTTCCGCGTAGCGTCCGCTTATTACGACATAATGAACCGGAAAAAACGGGTCGATATCGCGCACACCAATGTTTCCCGGCTTGAAGAGCACAAGCGGGCCGTCATCCAAAAGCGCTCCCTTGAGGAAGTACCCGTCACCGATCTGCTGCGCACGGAAGCCGAATTGTCCGGGGCCCGGGCGGAGCGGATCAATGCGGAAAATATGCTGACATATGCGCGATCCAGTCTGGCCCGCCTGCTGGATCTGCCGAGGGATTATGAATTGCTGCCGCCGAATGCAGATAAAACGCCTTTGACGGGGGATTCTCTCGAAACCCTTATTCCTGTTGCCATGAAACATCGGGCCGACATTCAGTCGGCCGATATGGCGGTGAAACTGGCTGATGCCAGTATCGACATTACCCGGAGTGAATATTGGCCGGTGCTCTCATTCGAGGCCGGTTACAAGATTCAGGAGACCGAACCATCATTTCTGGCCCAGGACAACACGCTCTATGGCGCGGTTCGGATCAGCATGGTGCTGTTTGACTGGGGACTTCGCAGGGGAACTCTGAACCAGGAGAAAGCGACCCGCCGTAATGCCGAACTGCGACTGGCGACGAAAAAAAAACAGGTGGCCCTGGAGGTGGAAGAGGCCTATCTGAGCATCCGGACGGCCCGGCAAAACATGGTTGCCTTGCAGGATAAAGTATCGTTTTCCAGGGCCAACTTCGAAGCCGTGAGCCTGATGTTTACCGTCGGCCAGGCGGACAGCCTGGATGTCATGGATGCCAACAGCCTGCTGGAAAATGCCGAGCGGGAGCTGGCCGAGGCCGAATATCAACTGGAACTGGCGAGCATCGCTTTGCAAAGAGCCCAGGGGATTTTCTTGAAAACAGTGATGTGACATGAAAAGTCGGGAATGATGATGATGACTGAGGCAAATGGGGGGGGAAAAATGGAATCACGGGGCCGGATCTGGCTGCGGCGGATCTGGGGCGCGCTGCCGATTCTGGTGTTGATTGCCGTTATCCTAGGGCTTTCCGCCATGATCAGGATGAAGACAGACCGCCTGGATGCGGCCAAAAAAGGGTTGCAGACGTTAGAAGGGATGCAGACCGCCGCAGATCAGATGGATCACGTGATCGAAGTCCTGAAAAGATCTGATGATCAGAATCATGCCGTGGAGGGACTGTCGGAGGCCCTCGGTTTCACCGAGGATCAGGCCAAGGCCGTTCTCCATATGCCTCTGTCGTCGATGGTGCGGTTTGAACGGGAGCGGCTGGCCGATCAGATCGATTATGTGGAGCAACAGATCGCGGCCAAGAAACTTGACATCCCTGAGCCTCCGCCGGAGGTGAATGTGGTGACGCTCGCCGTGACGCCGAAGACCCTTTCCGACCGGATCAATCTGCCGGGCATGGTGGAGCCGTGGATCGAATTCAATGTGGTGGCCGAGGTCCAGGGGCAGGTCGTGGAAAAACGGATGGAAAAGGGAGCCGCTGTCCGGGAAGGGGATATTATCGCTCGTATTGATCCCCGTGATTATGAAATCGCCCTTGATGCGGCCAGGGCTTCCTACAATACGGCTCTGGCTTCAAAAGAGCGGATTGAAAAACTTTACCGGGAACAGCTCGCCTCCAAGGCTCAGCTGGATGATATCACCGCCCAGGTGGAACGGTTCAAGGCCGAGCGCGACAGCGCGGAACTTAATCTTTCGCGCTGCACCATCACAAGCCCCATCAACGGGATCATCAACAATATTCATATCGAACGGGGCCAGTATCTCAATTTCGCCGATCCCGTGGCCAAAGTGATGCAGCTCGACAGGGTCAAGGTGAATGTGGGAATCCCCGAATCAGATGTTGCCGCAGTCAGAGCTGTGAATGATTTTGAGGTTCGGATCGACGCGCTCGACGGACAGGTGTTTGATGCCCGAAAACATTTTCTGGCCAAAGCCGGCGACACGCAGGCCCGCCTTTATAATCTGGAAGTGGCCATGGATAATCCGGACGAGAAAATTTTGCCGGATATGTTCGCCCGGGTGGAGATCCTCAAACAAAAGGTCCCTGATGCCCTGGCGGTGCCGTTGTATACCATTATCGCCGTCAACGACGCGCAGACCGTTTATGTAGTGTCTGATCAGACGGCCCGGGCCCGGGCAATCGCAACCGGCATTCAGGACGGCTGGATGATAGAGGTAATCGCGGGGCTGGACCCCGGAGACGAGGTGATCGTCGTAGGCCACCGCCAGGTCAGCAACGGCCAGCGGGTCAAAGTGGTCCGGACGGTTGACGATATAGCGGACCTTCAGATATCCGCTCCCGGAAGCAGATAATACAGCGCAAATGTTTAGCGTATTCCCGGGATAATTGAACCAGGAGGCGACAGAAGGGTGATCGTTTCAGATACCGCCGTCAGAAACCGCGTCAGCGTGATGGTTCTTGCGCTTATTATCATGGTTTCCGGCATTTATTGCTACAATAAAATTCCCCGGGAAGACGAGCCCGATATCACCATTCCCTACGTGTTCGTATCCACCACGTACGAGGGGGTGTCATCGGCCGATATTGAAACCGCCATTACCATCCCCATTGAAAAGAAATTAAAGGGGCTTGACCGGGTCAAAAGCGTCAAATCCGTCAGCGCCGAAGGCGTTTCCAACATCAATATCGAATTCGTTCCCGGCACGGATATCGATTCCGTGCTGCAGAAGGTCAAAGACAAGGTGGACGAGGCCAAGCGTGACCTTCCCACCGATCTCGAGGATGATCCGGTGGTATTTGAAGTCAATCTGTCGGAGCTGCCCATCATCGTGTATTCCCTTTCCAGCGACAGCGGCATGGTGGTGCTCAAGAAAATCGCCGACGACCTCAAAGATGAGATTGAGGCCCTTCCCGGGGTGCTGGAAGCCGTCGTTGCCGGCGGCCGGGAACGGGAAATCGTCATTGAGGTCGATCCCGACAAAATGGCCTATTACCGGATTCCCATCACCTCTTTTCAACGGGTGGTGGCCTCCGAAAATGTCAACACCTCCGGCGGATCCATTACGCTTGGGGCCGGCCGTTATCAACTCCGGGTCCCGGGGGAGTTTGATCATCCGGATGAGATTTTCGGGTTGGTGGTGGATCAGTTCAACGGGCAGCCGGTTTATCTCAAGGATCTGGCCCGGGTGGTGGACGGGTTCAAGGACGAGGAAAGCCGATCCCGCCTGGACGGTCGGGAAGCCATCAATATTTCAGTAAAAAAACGCAGCGGCGAAAACATCATCGAGATCGTGGACGCCATCGACCGTTTGATCGACCAGGAACGGGCCTCCTGGCCGGTGGACACCAAAGTTGTGAAGCTCATGAACAAAGCAGAGGATATCCAACTCATGGTATCCGATCTGGAAAACAATATTCTTTCCGGCCTTTTACTGGTGGTGGTGGTGATTTTTTTTGCCATGGGCGCCCGAAACGCCACCCTGGTGGGGCTGGCGATTCCCTTTTCCATGTTCTTGAGTTTCATCGTGATCTATGCCATGGGAATCACCTTTAATATCGTGGTGTTGTTTTCTCTGGTGCTGGCCCTGGGCATGCTGGTGGACAACGCCATCGTGATTGTGGAAAATATTTATCGCTACATGGCCCAGGGGGTTCCCCGGGTGGAGGCGGCCATGCGGGCCACCTCGGAAGTGGCCTATCCGGTGATCGCGTCCACATTGACCACGCTGGCGGCATTTTTTCCCATGATCTTCTGGCCCGGCATCATGGGGGAATTTATGAAATATCTTCCCATAACCCTGATTATCACCCTGTCTTCCAGCCTTTTTGTGGCCATGGTGATCAATCCGGCTCTGGCCGCGTTTTTCATGAGGGTTAAAAAAACAGATGGCGCGGCCCGCAGCGGCGCCAGCGCCGACGAAATTCAGGCCGCCGGCGAACGCCCCATCGCCATTGAAGGCGCCGTGCTGAAAACGTACCGAAAAATATTGATGTACGGGCTTCGGCATCGTCTGATGGTGGTGTTATCGTCGTTCTTATTGCTGTTTATCCTGATGCAGATCTGGCAACTGGTCATCGGACTGGAAAAACCGGTGGAATTTTTTCCCACCGTGGATCCGGGAAGCGCGTATGTGAATGTGGACCCGCCCGAAGGGGCCGATCTGGACTATATTGATGGGGTGATCCGCAATATTGAATTGGCCGTTACCGGGACCTGCTCCGCCGAAAGCGTCACTGCCGGAACCTGCCCGCCGGACGCCTATGGGACGGCGTATCAGCTTCAGGAACACGAGACGCGAAACGGCGAAACCTTCCAGAGTCCCACCGACATCGACAATATCATCCATATCTATGCCACCGCCAAGAAAAAAGCCGGCAGTTCCCTGTTTTCGGAATATTCCGACAATCGACTGGGCATTGAATTCGTCGACTACGAAGACCGGAAAACTCCGACGGCCAATGACGTCGAAAAAATCCGCGAACGGGTTAAAGACCTTCCCGGAGCCCAGATCACCGTGGCCGAGAGACAGGGAGGGCCGCCCACGGGCGCGCCCATCAATATCGAAATCTCCGGCGATGATTTCAGGATTCTCGGCGCTCTGGCCCGGGAGATCCGGGAAATTGTATCAAAGATTCCCCATGTGAAAGATGTCCGGGATGACTACATGGACGCGCTTCCTTCGGTTCAGGTGGATATCGACCGTCAGAAGGCCGCCCTGTTCGGTCTGACCACTTCGGCCGTCGGATTTGCCCTCAAGACGGCTTACAATGGCCTTAACGTATCCACGTACCGGGAAGGCGGAGATGATTACGATATCACCGTCAAGTTCACTGAAGATCATCGCCGGATGACCGACGTCTTGCGCAAGATCATGATTCCGTCGCCCGCGGGCCAGCTTGTTCCCCTGACTACCATCGCAAATATTCGGTATGCCGGGACCATCGGCGACATCAACCGGATCAATCATCAACGGGTGGTGACCGTACGGGCCGACGTGGATGAAACCCGGATACCGGGCGCCGTGGCAAAGCGGCAGGCGGAAGCCATTCTCAAGGAGTTTACGCTGCCGCCGGGCTACGATATTCTTTTCACCGGCCAGCACGAGCACGAGGAGCAATCCAAAGAATTTTTGAGACAGGCACTGGTCATCGCCATTTTTTTGATTTTTCTGGTGCTGGTCACCCAATTTAATTCCATCAGCCAGCCCGTCATCATTATGGTTTCCGTGATCCTCTCTTTGGGCGGTGTTTATCTCGGCCTGGCGATAATGAAATTTCCTTTCGGCATCATCATGACCGGAGTCGGAGTGATTTCCCTGGCCGGCGTAGTGGTCAACAACGCCATCGTGCTGATCGATTACACCAACAAGCTGCGGGAACGCGGCCTGGCTCTCCAGGACGCTATCATTTCCGCGGGCGCAACGCGGTTGCGGCCGGTGATATTGACCGCCATTACCACCACCCTGGGCCTGATTCCCATGGTGACGGGGATTTCCATTGATTTTCGAAACCTGAAAATCGCGATGGTGAGCGAGACCTCCCAGTACTGGCAATCGTTGTCCGTGGTGGTCATCTTCGGACTCATGCTGGCCACTGTCCTGACCCTGGTGGTGGTGCCGACGCTTTATTCCCTTTTTGCCGAAGCCCCGGAATGGGCATCCGAAAAATACGGCCGGCTTAAAAAATGGTACTGGCGGCCCTTTAAAACGCAAACATCAGGCTGAAGACCGCCTGGAATATGGGTGCTTCCGGATATCCCCGATAATCATGGTCCACGCCGGTGATGACGCGAAAGGCGCTGGAAAACGCCAGATGCCGCATGAGTTTGTAGTCCAGCCCGAACGCGCCGATAAACCCATTGTCATTGCCGGTGTCATGCCGGAAAAAGCAGATGCCGGCTTGAAGAAACAGACTGTCCATATAGCGCCCCAGATAATACTTGATCCCGGCGTTGCTGATCACCAGCTCGTCCCCTCTGGCATATCCGCCGGTTAAGGCGATATCATCGACAATTTTTATCTGACCGTGAATGTTTATCATCCCGTCGTCCTGGTTTTCGTCGAACAGCCGGATCAGGTCGATGCCGATGCCGTGTCCTGAAGCCTGCCCGGGTAGGATGAAAACAACGGCGGCAAGAGTGATGATCAAAGACAGGGAATTTTTTTTCATTATAAATGCCTCGATATGGCCTGGAATTGAAGCGTGCCGATCCGCCTGTTCAAAACAATGGATAAAAACCTGTTTTTTATGGTTTCAATAATTGAAGTATCGCATGAATCCATAATTATGTCAATAAATCCGGAGGCGCCGACATCCGGCGATTTCTTTGGGTTTAATGCGCTTGTCAACGGCAATCGGGTGTGGTACATGCGAAAAAGACTAACGATTCCAAATCCGCTCGTTTCATCGCAGACTACAGGAAAATCATTACACCTGAAACGTTATATTTCATTGGAATAAAGGATCGCTCATGGATATTCGGCAGACAGCGACCGCCGCCAAGCAGGCCGCCATACAGCTTGCGGCCGTGGACACGGAAACGAAAAACGCAGCGTTGGCATCCATTGCCCGGGCCATTGAAGCGGGCCGAAAACAGATTGCCGCAGCTAACCAGGCCGACCTGGCACGGGCGGCAAACGAGAATCTGGCCGCCCCGCTGTTAAAACGGCTTAAGTTTGATCATGGTAAAATCAATGAGGCGGTGGCGGGATTAAACAGCCTCATGGGCCTGCCCGATCCCGCAGGAAAGGTTCTTTCGGCCATTGAGCTGGATGCCGGGCTGGAACTCTACCAGGTGACCTGCCCCATCGGCGTAATCGGCATTGTATTTGAGTCCCGGCCGGATGCCCTGGTCCAGATCTCATCGCTTTGTCTGAAAAGCGGTAACGCCGTACTCATGAAGGGCGGTTCCGAGGCGGCCGAGACCAACCGGATTCTGGCCGATATCATCAATACGGCCAGTATTGCGGCCGGAATTCCCCATGGATGGCTTACCCTGCTGGAGGCCCGGTCGGATGTCATCGACATGCTGGCGTTAGATGACGCCATTGACCTGATCATTCCCCGGGGAAGCAACGCCTTTGTCAAATACATCATGGACAATACCAATATTCCGGTGCTGGGCCATGCCGACGGCATCTGTCACGTTTATGTGGACAAGACCGCGGATCCAAGCATGGCCGAGAAGATCGCGGTGGACAGCAAAACCCAGTATGTGGCGGTCTGCAACGCGGCGGAAACCCTGCTGGTGCACAAAGATGTCGCTGCCGCCGTTCTGCCGGTTATCAAAGACGGGCTTTCCGCCAAAGGGGTGGAGATCCGGGGCTGCGCTCAAACGATCGCCATTGTTGACGCCACCCCGGCCGCAGATGAGGACTGGTCCACCGAATATCTCGATCTGATCATTTCCGTCAAAGTCGTGGACAGCATGGATGCGGCCATTGATCATATCAATCGATACGGATCCGGTCATACGGATGTGATTGTCGCCGCCGACCCGGAAAGGGGGAAGCGGTTCATGAATCTGGTGGATTCGGCCTGCGTGTTTGTCAACTGCAGTTCCCGATTTTCCGACGGATTCCGTTTCGGTCTCGGGGCCGAAGTGGGCATCAGCACCAACAAAATCCATGCCAGGGGACCGGTGGGGCTTGAAGGATTGGTCATTTACAAGTGGCGGATGCACGGTCATGGTCATGCTGTTGCCGACTATTCTGGAAAAGATGCAAAACCATTCATCCACCGGCGGCTTGACAAATGATCACCCTGCTCGATTATGGCGCGGGCAACGTGCGCAGCGTGATCAACGCCCTGGAAAAACTCGGGGCCGCGGTCCGGGTGGCGGATTCCCCCGATGATATCTTGCGGGCCGAAAAACTGGTGTTCCCCGGCGTGGGCAATTTCGGCAGCATGATGCAGGTGCTCCATGAAAAAGGATATGCCGCGGCGCTTACCACCTATCTTAAGGCGGACCGGCCGTTTCTGGGCATCTGCCTGGGGCTCCAGGCCTTGTTTGAGTCCAGCGAGGAAGCGCCGGGCATCCCGGGTCTGGGGATCATTCCGGGGACGGTGCGACGGTTTGCTGTTGATCTGTCCGTGCCGCACATGGGATGGAACGGCGTCAATATCATAAAAGACTCTTCCGCGTTTGCGGGGATGAAGGGCCATGAGAAATTTTATTTTGTTCATTCCTATCATGTGATTCCCGATGAACGGACCTGGGTGCTGACCACCACCAACTACGGATATGAATTTGTCAGCGCCGTCCAGCAGGGCAACCTGATCGCCACCCAGTTTCATCCGGAAAAAAGCGGTCCGGCCGGACTGGCCATTTTGAAAAATTTCATCGCTCCCGGGTCCGGCGGAGATCTTCCCCGGCTGGATCTGGGGAAAACCCGCCTGGCAAAGCGGATTATCGCCTGTCTGGATGTCCGGGCTGATGACGCCGGCGAACTGGTGGTCACCAAAGGCGACCAATACGATGTCCGGGAAAACGGCAGGGTGCGCAACCTTGGCGCGCCGGTTGATCTGGCCCGCCGATATTATGAGGAAGGAGCTGATGAGATCACCTTCCTGAATATCACGGGGTTCCGGGATTTTCCCTTGGAAGATCTGCCCATGCTGGCGGTGCTTAAGGAAACCTCCCGGCACGTGTTTGTGCCGTTGACCATCGGCGGCGGGATCCGGGAATATACGGATGCAGCCGGTCGTTTCTATTCGGCTCTTGATGTGGCGGCCGAATATTTCCGTTCCGGCGCGGACAAGATTTCCATCGGCAGTGACGCCGTGGCCGTTGCAGAAGATTATCGGAAGACCGGCGGTAAAACCGGTAAAAGCGCCATCGAACAGATTTCGCGTGTTTACGGCAACCAGGCCGTGGTGATTTCCATCGATCCCCGGCGGATCTATGTGCGCCGGCCGTCGGATGCCTCGGAACATCATGTCATTGAAACCGGCGAACCCGGTCCGGATAAAGAGCGCTACTGCTGGTTCCAGTGCACCGTCAGGGGCGGACGGGAAGGCCGGCCCGTGGATGCGGTCACCCTGGCGAAAATCTGCGAAAAACTGGGCGCCGGAGAAATCCTGCTCAACTCCATCGACCGGGACGGCACCCATGCCGGTTTCGACATCGAATTGATCCGGGCTGTCTCAGAGGCCATATCCATTCCAGTGATCGCCTCTTCCGGCGCCGGTTCCGTTGATCATTTCCGGAAGGTTTTTCAAAAAACAAGTGCCGAAGCGGCGCTGGCGGCCGGCATTTTTCATCGAGACGAGGTTTCCATTGCCGCGGTCAAGGCGCATCTGGAAGGAAAAACAGAAGTCCGGACGAATCCCATTGAAAAGAAAGGCGTTTTCTCCCGTTAATCTCCAACATTAAGGAGGCCGCATGAAAAGAGTAACCGTCCTGTTGTGTTTCGTTGTCCTGGGATTTTTTGTGATCAGCGGATGTAGCGATTCCAGCAGCAATAAAAATAAGGAAATTCCCCCACCGGAGCTTTCGGCCGGAGACGTGGTTTCCGTAAAACTGATCCAGACCACCGATGTGCATCACCGGGCCTCGGGTATCGGCGCATCGATCACCTACAGCCCCATGGACGGGATCGACAGTTCGGGTCCGGGGGGCGCCGATCAGACCGAAGGCGGATACGCCCGGCTGACAACAAAAATAAAAGCTTTGCGCCAGGCTGCCGAAGAAGCCGACATACCGTCTATTCTGGTGGATTCCGCGGACTACAGCATGGGCACCGTTTATGATCTGACCATCGGATCATCGCCGGCAGCGTTCTATTTTATGGAATTTATGCAATATGATGCCGTTGCCATCGGCAATCATGAATTCGATTACGGTCCGACCGGCCTGGCAATGATGATCAACAACGCCCGGGGCGATGACGGCCAGGGTTTCACGGTTCCTATTGTTGCCACCAATATGATGACCGACGGCGTGGGAAGAACGGCCGATGATGCGCTGGAAGCCCTTGTGGATGCCGGCGTTATTGAAGATCTGCATATCATCACCCTTGATAACGGATTAAAGATCGGCATCATCGGCTTGCTGGGTCCAAACGCCCAGGCTGACGCTCCTCAATCGGCGCCGGTGACTTTTAATCATGATTATGAATTTATTCAGTCCCAGGTGGACGCCCTTAAGAACGATATGGGCGCTCACCTGGTGGTGGCGCTGTCGCATTCGGGCATTACCCGGCCCAACGATGATCCCGGCGGCGATGACTATGAGCTTGCCCTCAATGTAACCGGTATTGATGTGATTGCTTCCGGTCATGAACATGAGATGACCGAAGAGATTGTTGAGGTCAACGGGACGCACATTATCTGCGCCGGTTACTACGGCCGCAGCGTGGCTGAACTGGATCTCACAGTGGCCATCGGCACCGGGGTCACCTCCGCTGAACTTACCAACCATTCCATTGACGACAGCGTCCCCGGCGATGAAGTGATGAATTTCATTGTGGAGATGTTTAATTCGGGCATCAATGAAGCCCTTGAGCCACAGCTCGGCATCGGCATAAACGACGTGATCGCCGGCGCGGCGTCCCCGAACCTGGGCAGGCCCGGTGGTTCTCGGGAATCCGGGATCGGCAATCTGGTATCAGATTCTCTTAGATATATCCTGGGCGGCGCGGACGAGACCATCGGTATTGTTGCCAACGGCGTGATCCGGGGCGGCTTCGACCAGGGCCAGCAGATCTCCTTTGCCGATATGTACAGTGTATTGCCCCTGGGCATGTCGCCGGATCCCGCCAACCAGAATATTCCGGGTTATCCGCTGATGCGGATTTATCTGTCCGGCGCGCATGTGAAAAACGCCTGTCAGCTTGCCGCCTATATGATCGCGGCGGAAGATGACGCGTTTATGGCCCAGCTGGCAAACCTGGCGCATCCGCTTTATCCCGCCCTGGTGAACCTGAAATCCTCCTATTATCTTAACATGTCGGGGGTT
Organism: uncultured Desulfobacteraceae bacterium; assembly: GCA_964598885.1. Classification (GTDB taxonomy): domain Bacteria; phylum Desulfobacterota; class Desulfobacteria; order Desulfobacterales; family Desulfosalsimonadaceae; genus SURF-33. The sequence continues at coordinate 37,129 of CAZRES010000005.1, forward strand.
CAGTATATGCATTTTGACGCAGCCGGGCTCTATCAGCTGGTGCCCGGATCGGTCAAGGTTTATGACGGGTTGGATTTCAAATGCGAGTTTCCTCCCGCAGATATTGATGCAGAAGCGCTTTATCCCGCCGTGATGGATATCTACATGTTTATGGTCATGAACAGCGCGGAGCTTCAGATGCTTCTGGCCGGTCTTGAACTGCCGGTCACGCCGGTTTTTGCCGATGGCACGCCCATCACCACGGCCAATATGATGGCCGCCCGGCTGGACAGAGACCCGGAAACCGACGGCGTTCAAGAAATCAAGGAATGGATGGCGCTGCTGCAGTTTCTGACCGCCGGGGCGGACATGGGCGGTTTTGCGGGCAACATTATTCCGGATGTCAATTACGGCGCAGCGGCCCTTGCCGCCGGAGATACAAGCCGGGTAACGGAAGTTCCGGCTCCATAAGAAAACCAAGACAAGAGGTGAAAAAAGCAACCGGGTCAGGGCTTTTTCATATTTCCCAGTGGCCGCATGGGACGCATATCATGGCCATTTCATAAGTAAGCCCTGGCCCTTGCTTTTATCAAAAAACATGGAACGATTTGACCTGACATACCGTCCTTCCTGGAATCTGATGCTTATCACCGCGGGATCGGTGTTGTTTGCCATAGGTGTGCAAGCCATTGTCATCCACCATCAGTTTATTACCGGCGGAATCTACGGCGCCGCGCTTTTTGTTTACTATAAAAACGGAATGTTGAGCCCGGGCATATGGTTTTTTCTGCTTAACGCGCCGCTTTTTATGGTGAGCTGGTTTTTTGTGGGCCGCCGGTTTTTTTTCTACAGTCTTTACGGGGTGATTGTCGTGTCCGTGGCCTCAGAAATCATCCGGCTCGATTTCGGTATTCAGAACCAGTTATACGCGGCCATTGCCGGCGGCCTGATCTGCGGCGCCGGAAGCGGGATGGTGCTCCGAACCCTTGGCTCCAGCGGGGGGATCGATATCCTCGCGGTTATCTTAAACGAAAAATTCAATTTCGGCATCGGCAAGACCTACATGCTTTTCAATGCCGTATTATTCGCGTTTTTTATATCGTCATTCGGTCCGGATCTGTTTATCGCATCCCTGGTGCTGGTCTTTATTACATCAACGGCCGTCGAATATGTTCTGGCGATGTTTAACAAACGCAAAATTATTTATGTGATCAGCGATCAAAATCATGAGATATCACGGGTTCTTCGTGACGATCTTAACCACGGCGCAACCTTTATAAAGGCCAGAGGGGTGTATTCCCAGCAGGATAAATTGATATTGATGACCGTGACCAACCGCATCCAGCTGAAACGGATCGAGCAGCTCGTGTTCACCATCGATCCCAACGCGCTTTTTATTGTGGAAAACACGTTCAATGTCATCGGCGCGTCCTTCAATCGCCGCAAAATATATTAACATAAGGATTTGGAAAATGGATGATAAAACACATCAGCCCCAAAAGATTCAGATCAACACCCAAGATGAGATGGCCCGGGGGCGGTTCAGCAATTCCATGCTGGTGACCCACAGCCCCGAAGAATTTATCATCGACTGGCTGCTCAATTCCCCGTCGGGAACGCATCTTGCCTCCCGGGTCATCGTTACCCCGGGGCATATGAAGCGGATCATTTCCACCCTTTCGGCCAATCTTTCCAAATATGAAGAAAATTTCGGAACCGTGCAGGCCATCGGCCCCTCGGACCAGAAGTTTCATTAACAGAGAGCAGCGGCATGGTCATGGACTTATAGGAAAGACTTTTCCGATGAAAATTCTGGACAAAACGTTTTCCGCCATGCGGCGCACCATCAAGGTTCCCCCGGATCTATCTGCCGTCACCTTCCATGATCCGTCGGCCGAGGAGGACCCGGCCGACGCGGACATGACCAGAGCGGATGTGGATGCCGTCTGGGCCGGCATCCAAGATCTGTACCGCACCGGCATTTATCCGGGAATTTCTTTCTGTCTGCGCCGGCGCGGACGGGTGGTATTGAACCGGGCCTTGGGCCACAGCCGCGGCAACGGTCCCGGGGATGCCGAAGATGTCGAAACAATTCCCATGACGCCGGAAACTCCCGTCTGCCAGTATTCCGCTTCCAAGGCCGTCACCGCCATGCTGATTCACCTGCTGGTGGAGCGCGGCGAGATTCACCTGGCCGACCCCATCGCCCACTATCTTCCAAAATTTGCCGCTCACGGAAAACAGCATATCACCATCTATCAGATGATGTCGCATCATGGCGGGATCCCGACACCGACGCCCGGTGAGGCGGATTCCGATATCCTCTTTGATCACGACCGGTTCATTGATCTGGTGTGCGGGCTGAAACCCGCTTCGGCAGGGGGTCGGCGCATGGCCTATCATGCCGTTACCGGCGGCGCTATCCTGGGGGAGATCGTGCGGCGGGTGACGGGAAACGATATCCGGTCCTTTTTGGCGGAAAATATCGCAAAACCCCTGGGATTTCGGTATTTCAGCTACGGCGTTTCCGAAGATGACATCCCCCGGGTGGCGAAAAATTATGACACGGGTCCACCCCTGGTTTATCCCGTTTCCCGACTGGTCCGCCGGGCGTTGAGCGTTTCCTGGGGCGATGCGGTCCGGATTTCCAATGATCCCAGATTTCTGCGGGCCATTATTCCGGCCGCCAACCTGGTCGCCACCGCCAGTGAGATGTCACGGTTTTTTCAGCTTCTTTTAAATGAAGGTGAACTGGATGGGGTGCGCATTTTTAAACCCCTGACCGTGCGCCGTGCCCTCGTCCCTTCAAGTGAAATGAAATTTGACGGCACCATGATCATCCCCATGAAATACAGTCCGGGCATGATGCTCGGGGCCTCGCCCTTTGGAATCTGGGGTCCTTATTCGGAACGCGCTTTCGGGCATGTCGGATTTATCAATATTTTCTGCTGGGCTGACCCGGATCGTCATATCGCCGTATCTCTTCAGACCACGGGCAAGTGTCTCATCAGTACCCACCTGATCGCCCTGGCCCGGCTCCTGCTGACCATCGGCCGGCACTGTCGTATCCAGGGCAAGGCAGGGCGTGCACAGCATAGTCCCTTTATGGTGGCCCGCATGCTGGATACCATGCTGCGTCGGTTTCTGCTGGGGGAATGAGCCATGATGAATCTTAAAATGCCTTCTTTTTCCCTGCGGGCCAAAGTGATGCTGCTTTTTCTTGTGCTCACCCTGGCGCCTCTGGCGGGTATCGGCTGGTTTTCCATCAGAACCACCGAGCATCTGGTGGCCAGCATGATGATCCGGCAGCTTGAAAATGTGGCCGCGGATAAGGTAGCCATTCTGGAGCGCTGGCTGGATGAGCGCAAAGCCGATCTCATGGTCATGGCCGGCACGTCGCTGGTTAAATCCATGGACCCGGAGCAAATGGCGCCATACCTTGATTTGATCCAGGAAAAATACGGCGTTTACCGGGAGATTGCCGTGGTTTCCGCCACGGGCGATCTGGTATTCCGGAGCCGTTCTGATCGGTCACCGGCCGGCAGGAAGGATAAAGAAGAATACGTGGTGCGCGACTCGCTGTATATTTCCGATATTACCTATGAACCCGAGGAAATGGAGTCGGCGTTTAATATCGCCGCGCCGGTTTACGACGATGACGGCACGATTGCGGGAACCATCTACGGCAGTGTCGGAACAAATAAAATCATTGTTTTTATACTAAATGTTTCCCTCGGGGAAACCGGGGAATCCTACCTGGTGGATCAGGACGGCCGGTTTCTGGCCCATAAGGAACCCCGGCGGATCTTGTCGGAAAATATTTCCCAGTCGGAAAGCTTTAAAAATATTTTTGAGCAGAGAGATCGTAAAAAAGCCTATCTCGATTACCGGGGCATTGCGGTTCTCGGCACGTTTCGAAAAGTTTCGGGAACGGACTGGTACGTGGTGGTCGAGCAGGACCGTGATGAAGCGTTTGAAAGCGCCGATACGCTCAAGCGGATCATCTATCTTACGCTGCTGCTCTGCATCGGCTCCGCCCTGGCCCTGACCTGGATCATTTCCTGGCACATCGTCAGCCCCATCCGGGCGCTGAGCCGTTATTCCGAGGTCATCGCCAACGCCCAGTTTGACAAACCCCTCCATACGCTTGACCGCACCGATGAGATCGGCATGCTATTTCAGTCGTTTGAAAATATGTCCCGCAAGCTCCAGGAGCGTCAGAACCATCTTGAACAGACCGTGGGTCTGCGGGAAGCCGAACTCAAAGAGACGGACATGGTTTTACAAAAAACCAGGCTCGTGGCCGAGCGGTCCGAAAAATTTGCGGCCATGGGCCGTATGGGTGCGGCCGTGGCCCATGAAATCCGAACCCCGCTGACCTCCCTGAAGCTCTTTCTGGAATCGGTGGAGGCCGAGATCGGCGTTTCCGAAGAATATGCCGCGGATTTTACCATGGCCATGCAGCAGATCACCCGGATCGAGACCACCATCAACCGCTTTCTTGATTTCACCCGGCCCCGGGATCCCGTTTTTCTGGAAATCGACGTGGCGGGCCTCATGGCGGAAGTGATCTCCATTGTCCGACCGCTGGTCAACCGTCATGAATGCACCATGGAGGTCCGCGTCAACGATCACCTTCCGGCCATTACCGGAGACCGGAAATTGCTGGCCGACGCCCTGATCAATCTGTTTGTCAATGCCCTTGAGGCCATGCCTGAACACGGGGTGTTGACGGTGACGGCAGAACCGGATCAGTTCATAAACATTGACGGCGCCGCAAAAATACCGTGCGTGCGTATAGAAATCCGTGACACCGGGTGCGGGATTTCCGGCGATCAACTCGAATTCCTTTTTGAACCGTTTTATACCACCAAGGCATCCGGCACCGGTCTGGGCCTGCCCCTGGTGGCCACCACCATCCGTCATCACGGCGGAGTGATCCGGGTGAACAGCACGCCCGGACAGGGCACGAGCTTTTCCATATTTCTTCCCCTTTCAAACGGCCGGGATCTGGCATCGGCCGCCACTGGTATGGTATAATACATAATATGAATTCCATGGAAAAAATATTGCTCATCGATGACGATGACGGACTGGTTCATTTTCTGAGCCGGTTTTTTACCCGCAAGGGATACGCGGTCACTGCTTGCTCCGGGGGGCGCGCCGCCATTGATATGATTTCGCGGGAAACATTCGACCTGATTCTTTTAGATTATAAAATGCCGGACCTAAACGGCCTTGATACCCTTTCGGAAATCCGTGCCGTTGAGGTGAAAACGCCCGTGATCATGATGACCGCTTACGGCACCACGGATCTGGCCATCGAGGCCATGAAGCGCGGGGCCTACGATTATCTGGTCAAGCCGTTTGAGCGACGGGAGTTGAGTCGGATTACGGCTGAAGCCCTTGAGGTCAACCGACGGATGAAGGAAAGGGTTCATTTCCCCGACGAGAACCTGCCGCCGCCGCCTTCTTCCGACCGCGCGGGACTGCAGATGATCGGCAACAGCCGCATCATGCGAGACGTTTATAAGTTGATCGGACAGATCGCGGAAAAAGATGTCTCTGTGCTGGTTACCGGGGAAAGCGGTACGGGCAAGGAGCTGGTGGCCAGAGCACTTTACCACCACAGCCGACGCAGCGAAAAACCCTTTATCGCCGTCAATTGCGCCGCCATTCCGGAAACCCTGTTTGAAAGCGAACTCTTCGGTCACGAACGAGGCGCTTTTACCGGCGCGGAACGCACCTATATCGGCAAAATCGAGCGATGCCACCAGGGGACTTTATTTTTGGATGAAATCGGCGATATGCCGCCGATGCTCCAGGCCAAGCTGCTGCGGGTGCTTCAGGAGGGAGAGATCGAGCGGATCGGCGGCAGCCAGATGATCCGGGTCGATGTCCGGTTGATCGCCGCCACCAACAAGAACCTGGAGGAAGAGGTGGCGGCCGGCAGATTCCGCCGGGATCTTTACTGGCGATTGAAAGTCATTTCCATCAACATGCCGCCCCTGCGCCAGCGCGGGGAGGATATCCCGCTTCTGGCAGCCTATTTCCTGCAACGCTTCAGTAGCGAATATAGCCGGCCCGTGTGCCGCCTGTCCGATGCCTCCCTGGCCCGTCTGGCATCATATGCGTGGCCGGGAAATGTCCGGGAGCTGGAAAACTGCGTGCGCCGGGCCGTTCTGCTCTGCGCCGGCGAGGTTATATCCGAGACCCAGCTAATGATCCCCGGCCAGGAGATTTCCGGTGACCGTGACGTGCTGAGCCGCGAACAGCTGATCAAAAGGCTACGGGAAAAACTTGAAGATATCCTTCCCGAGATCATAGGATTTTCCCGTCAGAATATCCATGCCAATGTTATCGAGATGGTCGAGGAAATTCTGATCCGCAGAGCCCTGGATATCACTGGGAATAATCAGGTCCAGGCGGCCAGGATGCTGGGAATCAGCCGCAATACCCTTCGTCATCGGCTCAAAAAACAAGACAGCAGACTCGATGATGAACCGATCCAGAGCCCGGCGGATTGATGGGGCATGGTGCTGTTCAATTTTTGAACAAAACATGGATGACCGTCTCAACCAAGTAAATCCGATGATCCCCGCCGATGATTTTCAAAACGATTCCATTTCACCTGCTGATTTTTCACCACCCCTGATCCCATCCCTGTTTTCTTTTTCGATGTTGATTCCTTGAATCTTAATATAATTTCAAAACGTTATTTTTATTCTTTCTGTCGCTTGCCAACTTGGCCCGTCCCTTGCATTCAATGATCGGCAACACCGGAATATCCGGTCTTGCGTCCAATACCATGCCTAGTCAAAAGGAAGCAGGAAAAATACAAGGAGGAACCAATATGCTGATCAGCCAAAAGTATTTCAAAAGTGACGGAGTTCCCAAGGATGGAGGAATGAACGCGTATACCGCGTTATCGACGGACAGCTTTTTTATTAATGAGAGAATCCGGGAAATCACCATGATGTGCGACCGGGAGCATCCGGTATATGAACAGATCGGCGGTTTCAGCATTGCCCTTTATCCCATCGGTTTTTTTGACGGGGCACAGGATCTGATGGCGATTCCGGATCTGGATGCTCAGGAAGCCGCAGCCGTGCTGGCGGAGCACTTCGAGGAAGTCTCTTTCAAGGATATACCACCCGATTATCATATCTCCGCAGCGTCGGATCATTTCCTCCTGGTGATCGGTGATCCGCTGTTTCCGGAGCATTTTGCCCTGCTTGCCGATAACCGGAGTCCCCGGCCGTTTTTTTCCAAATTGGGATTTTACGGAAGCGGGTTCGACAGCCTGGCGGAGTTGATGGAAGCGTTTCCGGGCGAGAATACAAAGCGGCTTCCGGAAATTCATTATTTCAGAAAAATCCGCTTCGGAGAACTATCGCCGGCGGCAAGGGGACGGATTTATATCGTTAAGAATGACGATTCTCTTTGATCTGAAACAGATCAAGAACGCTTGGATAAAATATTTTTTTACGGGATCATCAATATTGTTAAAAACGGTTTTTTTACCGGTAAACCAATACCGGCGTTTGCGCAGATATACGACTTGTTCGCATTTATTATAGAATTATAAACAACCAGTTAAGGAGGAAAAGAATGTCAGTCATCAAGGATGTTATCGACAAGGTAAAACAGCGGGACCCGGGTCAAAAGGAGTTTCATCAGGCCGTCATCGAGGTCTTGGAAACACTGGAGCCCACCACCACCCGGCATCCCGAGTTTGTCAAAGCGGGCATCTATGAGCGGATCGTGGAACCCGAAAGAGCCCTGCTTTTCCGTGTGCCGTGGGTCGATGACAAAGGAAATGTTCATGTGAACAGGGGGTTCCGGGTCCAGTTCAACAATGCCATTGGTCCGTTCAAAGGCGGCATCCGGTTTCATCCCTCCGTGAATTTGAGCATCATCAAATTTCTGGGCTTTGAGCAGATTTTTAAGAACTCTTTGACGACGCTTCCCATGGGCGGGGGCAAGGGCGGCTCGGATTTCGATCCCAAGGGCAAATCCGACGGCGAGATCATGCGTTTCTGCCAGGGCTTCATGCGGGAACTGTTCCGCCATATCGGGGCGGAAACCGACGTCCCGGCCGGCGACATTGGCGTGGGCGCGCGGGAAATCGGATATATGTACGGATATTACAAGAAAATCCGGAATGAACATACCGGCGTACTCACCGGAAAAGCCTTGGAATACGGTGGAAGCCTGATTCGGCCGGAGGCTACGGGATATGGTACCGTCTATTTTGCCGCGGAAATGCTGGCCACCCGGGGCTTGGATTTCAAAAACCGGCTGGTGGCCGTCTCCGGTTCCGGAAACGTGGCCCAGTATGCCATTGAAAAGGTCAATGAGCTGGGCGGTCGCGCCATCTCCGTATGCGATTCCAACGCCACGATCATTGATGAGCAGGGAATTGATCACGACAAATGCTGCTATATCATGGATCTGAAAAACATCCAGAGGGGCCGCGTCAAGGAATATGCCGATAAATACAAAAGCGTCTGCGTGGAAGGAAAAAATGTCTGGGATGTGATCCGGGAGCAGGGCATTCATGTGGATATCGCGCTACCCTGCGCCACCGAAAATGAAATCAACGGCGAAAACGCGGCAGCCCTGCTGAAAAACGGCTGCATCTGCGTGGCCGAAGGCGCTAATATGCCGTCAACCCCGGAAGCGGTTAAACTATATCAGGAAAACAATATCCTCTATGGGCCCGGCAAGGCAGCCAATGCCGGAGGAGTAGCCACTTCAGGCCTGGAAATGAGCCAGAACAGCCTGAAATTATCCTGGACCCGGGCAGAAGTCGACAACCGGCTCCAAATCATTATGAAAAGCATTCACAAAGCCTGCCTCGACGCCTCCGAAGCCTACGGCAAACCCGGCGACTACGTCATGGGCGCCAATATTGCCGGTTTCACCAAAGTCGCCAAGGCGATGCTCGCTTTTGGTGTTCTATAGTTTTTTGGGATAGTGCTTGACTTTGAAGTTTGAGGGTTATATTTTCACCCCTGATGGAGCACCCGGCAGGGTGTGGGAAAAAGTTGGATACGGACATGCCGAAGTACACCTGGCGGACGGATGGCGAGTCGCCGGGATGGTTTTCTTCCAGTCATGATGGTCATCCGACTTTGATTAAACAAGAATAAGGAGGATGTTAGTAATGACGGAAGGAACGGTAAAGTGGTTTAATGAGCAAAAAGGGTTTGGGTTCATCGAGAAAGATGAAGGCGGCGATGTGTTCGTTCATTTCAGCGCCATTCAGTCAAGCGGTTTTAAGACGCTTCATGAGGGTCAGCGCGTAAAATTTGACGTCAAGGACGGTCAGAAGGGTCCGGCAGCAGAGAACGTGACGCCCCTGTAACATACCGCATACCGCAAACGCAACACCCCGGCGCCTCTGGTGTAACCGGGGTGTTTTTTTTATGGGAACAACACGACTTTTTGTCCAAGAGGCAGGAATGTGGCGGAAATGCCCGGAGAACCGGCTACGGATTGTTCAAATTCCTTCATGTTCACGCCCATCAGACAGGAAACCCCGGCATCCAGGGGAGCGAAAAAATTGTCGTAATGAATGGGGATCACCCGACCGGCGTGGACCGGTTTCACCACATGGGTGAGAAGGGAAGGCGTGTCTTTGCGGCCTCCCAGGCTTAAGAAAACGGCTTCCGCGGAAATATTTTCGAAAATCCCGGGCATGATGCCGGCGCTGCCATAGTGCAACAGTGTGCCCCGGGGATGGGACAGGACAATGGCGTAAGTCCCTCCTTCGCGGTACGCGGAAGCCGGCGCCGGCGGCCGCAAGGGTTCGGTGATTTCTCCGGGCCAGGGGATGCGGCCGAAAAAAACCGGGCTGTGCATGCTTTTAATAAAGGTGGCCGTAAATTTTCCCATGACCATGGGCTCGCCGCCGGCGATGACCCGGATTTGTTTTTCCGGAAGGCCGGCGCCCCGGGCCACGCTGGCCGTGCTGCGGGAACCGGCGATCACGGCCCCGGTCCGGGCCGCGAAATAGGGCGCGTCCATGGCGTGATCATAATGGGAATGGCTGATTAAAACCGCGGCGGCGTGTTGGCCGCCGGTAATTTTAATCCATTTGTCGATCTGCTCGTGTTTGGGGTTCAACTTGAAACCGAGCCCGACATTCAAAAGTCCGTAGCGGCTGACAAACGGGTCGATATAAATGCCCGTCTCGCCGTCGGTAATATAGAGGCCGGCCGTTCCCATCCAGACGACCCGCACCGCCCCTTCCCCCGTTTCCGCGGAAATTACAGGCCCGCTGTGATGCGGCGCCGGCGGACCTGCACAGGCGGCAAGCACCGGGAGTGTGGCCATCATCCAGAAGATTCGTTTTATCCGTACCGGCATTTTTGCTCCTGAAAAGGATGTTTTCACAAGGTATTTGTAGTCGGCTTTTGTCCGGTTGTCAATTTGATGTGGCAATTGAATGAAAACCTGTGATATAAAAACCAAAAATTTTGCAAATGCCAAGGTGGATGCCGTGCACGCAACTCAAGCCGGCAGCAAATGATCATGTCCCGTGCTGCCTTGAAAAAAGACCGAATCAATCCGCGATTCGTTGCGGCGACAACTTCTTCGACGGTCGCGGAAGCTTCCCGGGGCTTACCGGTTATTTTTCGGACCAATGGAATTTATATTCTTGCCGCGCTGCTGCTTATCGTGCAGTTTGCCGTATTCCACGATTATATCTTTCTGCAAAAACTCTACCTGTTTCTCGATATCGGCAGCGATTCCTATAATATTTATTATCCCAATCTGGTTCATGACGCCCGATACCTTCGAACCGAGGGGATCCCGACCTGGTCCTTTTACAAGGGGATGGGAGAAGCCGTCTTTCCCGGCGGCATCCAGAACCCGTTTACGCTGTTTCTGTATGCGCTTGGACCGGACCGGCTCGGATACGGCATCATCTTTGTGGAACTCAGTAAAAGTTTTTTAACCGGCCTGCTCTTTTATGCCTATTTCGGCCTGCTCGGATTGTCTCCTGTTACACGAATTATCAGCGGAATATCGGCGGCGTTTTTCGGATACTTGATCCTCGGTTCCAGCGGCTGGTACGCGCATTCGTTAAACGTGCTGTTTTTTGCCCTTGTTCTGGTCGCTTTCGAGCTTTTTTATGTCAGAAAGAACTGGCTGCTTTTTCCCGTGGCGATTTTTTTTATCGCGTCGAATCCATTCCGGCTCTATCTTTACGGACTTTTCCTGTTTTTCTACGCGGTAATGCGGATGGTCGGCGATGAAAAGATGGGATTCCGGCAGTCGATTCAGTTTTTATGTGGATTGGCGGGCGCCGGGATTCTCGGACTCGGCATGAGTCTGCCTTTTTTTTATGACTCCCTGATGGATATGATTAACAGTCCCCGGGTGTCCGGGGACGTCAAGGTTTCAGAGGAACTGGCGTCTCTGGCAATATTTTCTCCGGCGGACCGGCTCCAGGCGGTCACCGCCCTGATGCGCTTATTCTCAAATGACCTGCTGGGCGTAGGTTCCGGATACAGAGGATGGTATAATTATCTGGAGGCGCCGGTGTTTTATGCGGGCCTGATTCCCCTCCTTTTGGTGCCCGGTGCGTTTTTTTATCTGGACCGAAGGAAACGGTTCATATACGCGCTCTTTTGTCTGCTCTGGATTATTCCGGTGGTGTTTCCCTATTTCCGGCATGCGCTTTATGTTTTTATGGGCAATTATTACAAACACGGCCTGTCCATGTTTATCCCGTTTATTGTACTGCTGTCTGGTGCATACGGACTGGAAAATCTTATTGCCCGGAAAAAGCTGCGATGGTTTCCGGTGCTGCTGGCCGCCACGCTGGGCGTTCTGCTGGCAATGCTTTTTTTTCCGTATTTTGCGGGCATGCCCCAGGCCGGCCAGGGCATCATTCGTCCCGATATCCGATGGCTTGTCGCCGGTTTTCTGGCAGCTCATGCCCTTATTTTATACGGTTTATATCATGTGCGTTTCCGGTCCATGGCTGTTCCGGTCCTGATCATTCTGGCATGCGTTGAGGCAGGCGTTTTTTCATATGTGACGGTTAACCAGCGCCAGGCCCTCACCCGTCAGCAGTTTGAGGCGCCTGTTGGATATAATGATCGCAGCCTGGATGCTATCGCCTATCTTAACAGAGTTGACGATGGCTTTTACCGGATCAACAAGGATTTTTCATCCTCTCTGGCAGAGGTCAGCAGCTTAAACGACGCCATGGTTCAGGGGTATTTCGGCACCCCATCCTATTCTTCTTTCAACCGTCAGGAATATATTGATTTTCTTCGAATCTCCGAAGTGATCGCGCCCGGCCGGGAAAATGAAACCCGCTGGGCCGTGGGATTGCTTCAACGTCCCTTTCTCCAGGCGGTGTTTGCCGTTAAATACAATTTATTGAAAACACAGGACTATAAAAAACGGGACTCCTTATATAACGTAATTTACCGTCCGGTGAAGCGTTTCGGGGACGTGGAAATTTTGGAGAATAATTTTTTCCTTCCCCTGGGGTTTGCCTGTGACGCGTTCATGCTTGAGGCGGATTATACGTTGTTGAGCCGGACGCATAAAGACATGGCCCTGTTTGAGGCGGTGGTGACCGACCACGATCTTCCGGGACTGCAGCGGATCTCGTCCGAAAAGATGGCGGCCCGGCTAAAGACATACCGGTTGAACGCGTTTCTGGAAAACGTCGTTCGGAAACGCGACAGCGCCATGCGGCTGACGGAATTCAGGCAGGATCGCATCAAGGGCGAGATCGCGCTGGAGCAGACGGCCCTGGTGTTTTTCGCGGTTCCCATGGATCCCGGATGGCGGGCGCTGGTCAATGGCCAGCCACATCCGCTGATCAAAGCCAATATTGGATTTATGGGAATGGTATTGGATAAGGGTCATCATGATATTGTGATTAAATATTCAGTTCCATATATAAAATCAGTGATTTATATCGCTCTGATCTGCTTGGTCATATATGGTGTTCTGGCGGTTCGGCGGCGGATTCGTATGGGCCGGACTGCTGGAACCATCTGTCAAAAAGTCGTGTAAACCACCTGAAATCCAACTATTAAACCCAAGGAGCGGATCCCGCCGTGATTGTCGACTGGTTAAAAAAAGAACTGGCGGCCGGCAAAGAGCTGATCATCTATGGAATTCTCAGGGTCGGCGGCGAGGCGTCGTCGTTTCTGATTCCCATCATTTTAGCTACTCAGTTTTCTCCTGATATTTTAGGATCGTATACCCTGGGCATGATGATCGTCTACTTTGCCAACACGGTATTGATTACATCCTCTGGCAAACCGGCGGTGATTCACGCCGGCATGGAGCTCAGGCATAGCAATAAAATCAACCGGACCATGACGGCCCGGCTGGTTATTATCGTCCTGGCCGCGGCGGTGTTCTTTGTTTTTCTGGCCGCCCTGCAACATCCTGTCATGCGATTTACCGGTCTGACGCGTTTACAGAGTTATCTTCTTTTGCCGGTACTGGTCGGTTTTTCCCTTACCAGTTTTATATCCACCCTGTTTTTCGCCCTGGGGCGGCGGGTCGCGGCCTCGGTGTATCTTTGCGTCACGGCCGGCTTTTCCCTCGCTTACCTGGTTTTGGTTTATGTTTTTGCCGACTTTACATTGACGAACGTGCTGTTGATGTTTTTTATCGCCCCGATTGCCACATCCACTCTAATGTGGTTTTGGGTCGACCGCGGCAAAGCGCTGCCGCTTTCCTATGACAGGGAGGCGTTAATCCGGCTGGCCCATTTCACCAAGTGGATGATTATGGGGGGGGCGGCGGTCTATCTGCTGAAATGGGGCGACAATATCATTTTGCGCCTGTTTGTTTCCATGGATGACATCGGCGTCTATAACCTCGGGTATCAGTTTTTCAAGGGAACCATCATGGGAATAGATTTCGTAAAATACTATTTTCTTCCCTTCATTGCCCTCCATATCGCCGATCCGGAAAAAATTGCTTATTATTTAAATGTCAAGCGGACCAAGCTGGTGATCCTGGGATTTCTGCTTCTGCTGGCGCTTTTTATGATTATGCCCTATCTGGTGGGATCCTTGTATAAGGAGCACTACCGGGACGCCGCACTGGTGTGTCGCATGCTGCTGGTCGGGTCGGCCTTTTATCTCTACAGCAGTTTTTATGATCCCGTGTTGGAAACCCTTGGGAAATACAAGGTTGTGCAGGCCATGCTGGTGGGGACGGTCTGCTTCAACCTGGTCCTGGATTATGTGCTGATCAGCCGCATGGGAATTTTAGGCGCGGCCGTTGCCACCACGTTAAGTTATGTGGTCCTTTCCGTGATAAAGACGGTTTATTTCCGGTGCTTGACGGGCCGTTGGTGATCAAAAGCCTATATTTAAAAGAAGACGGTGAAACGGCATATATGGAAAGCAAGAAGGATTATGCGACCCGGGATGAAAACTGATCGAGCCGATCGTCTTTTTCCGTCCAGATGCTGTTTAACCATTTTGAAAAGTGCGCTTTAAACTCCGGATCCGTGAAATAATTGCCCACAAGATCCGGCGTCGTTTCCCGGGTCCGCACGTCAACAATGATTTTTTTGGGTTTGCCGCAGAAATAGTCCCACAGACCGGGCGCACCCTCCGGATAAAAAATGGTGACGTCGATGATATGCGCCAGATAATCACCCATGGCATACATTACCAAGGCGGTGCCGCCGGCTTTGGGGCGCAACAGGTGACGAAAGGGAGAATTCTGCTTCTGATGTTTTTGCCGGGTGAAACGGGTTCCTTCGGGAAAATTCATGATGGTGACCGGTGTGGTTTTATATTTTTTGCAGACCTTTCGGGTTGCTTCGAGGTCCTTGCCCTTTAAATGGGGATTTTTTGATAAAAATTCCTTGGAATATCGTTTCATAATCGGAAAATCCAGGGCCCAGAAGCAGAACCCCATCATGGGAATCCAGAGAAGTTCTTTTTTGATGAAAAATTTATAAGGCGGGAGTTTTCGATGAAACACCCGAAGCAGCACCAGGATATCCACCCATGACTGGTGGTTGGATAAAATCAAGGTCCATCGGTTGGCGCATATCTTATCCGCTCCGTTGATTTCCCATTCGACCGGGCTGAAAATCCGGTGGGTCTGGTTTACGCAGAAAACCCACCAGTAGCTTGCGAGTCTGTCCAGTATCCGGCTGCAGGCAATGCGGACAGAAGTTACGGGAAGGACTAATTTAAAAAGAGCAACGATCAAAAAGATAACGAAAACGACAAACGTGAAAATCACATAAACCAGAAAGACAACAACGCCGCGCACCGGGTAAGGCAGAAACATCTCGGCTCACTTTCGCATGGAGAATTGACGGGCTCGCAAAAAAGATGTTTGTGACGGTTTTCCATGTCTACTTAAAAGGTATCGAAGCATGATCGATCCGGTGTGTCAAGGCCGAATTCTGTTCCGGAATCCGGTGTAAAAAATAGAAACAAAATTTGTTACCGCCCTAAAAATTCGAATTTTACGGGACCATTACTATTTGAATATTGAAAAAAAGATGCCGCCTGGATAGAATGCCATATTCCTGGGCGTTTTCGTAAAACCCATAACTTGTTAACTTCAAAAAGGATTTTTCATGAAAAACACCCTAAAACAAGGATTGTCGCATGAGTTTATTTATAGGGTTCCGGAGAACAAAACCGTGCCGCATCTGTATCCGGAAGCCTCCGAGTTCCAGGAAATGCCCCGGGTTCTGGCCACGGGTTTTCTGGTCGGATTGATTGAATGGACCTGCATACAGGCCATCCATTCTCACATTGACTGGCCGGCGGAACAGACCGTTGGCACATCGATCCACATTCAGCATATGGCGGCCACACCGCCGGGATGCGATGTGACGGTGAATGTGCGTCTGCTCGCTCGGGAAGAGCGGAAATTGACGTTTGCGGTGGAAGCCTCGGATAATGTGGATACCATCTGCAAGGGCACCCATGAACGGTTTGTAATTAACGCGGAGAAATTTGCCGCCAAAATTGCCGGGAAAATAGAACAAACCGGAGAACATTAGTCATGCCGTATCGACTCGTCGCCGGCCTTTTCATGGCCTGCTTACTGCTGCTGACCTGGAATACCGGCAAAATCTGCGCCCAAGATGATTATTTCCAGCCGATTGATAACGGACTGCATGTGGGCCGTTTTATGGCGCCCATGCCTTCGTCGTCCGGGGATTCAAGAATTCTGGTGATCCGTATCAACCCGGCGCAATATGGTTTCCGGCTGCTCAATGCCCGCGAACTGGAAAACAAAGGCATGACCGTCAAGGAGTGGTGCAAAACGTATAAATTGATCGGAGGAATCAATGCCGGCATGTTTCAAGAAGATTATCTGACCCATGCGGGTTATATGAAGAACAGCGGGCATATCCATAATGCCGGCATCAGCTCCAATTATATGTCAGCCCTGGCATTCGATCCTGCTGTCCCGAATGTGGATGGGATCCGCATTTTTGATCTGGATGAGATCGCTTTGTCCGATATTGCAAAACAGTATCATACGGTTATTCAAAATCTGCGGCTGATCAAGCGTCCCCGGGAGAATAAGTGGTCGCCACAGAAGAAAACCTGGAGCGAGGCGGCTCTAGGCCAGGACAAAGATGGAAATATGCTGTTTATTTTTTCCCGATCGCCTTATTCCATGCATGATTTTAACAAAATCCTGCTCGCGCTCCCCATTGATATCGTCTGTGCGCAGCATCTGGAAGGCGGAACCCAGGCGTCCCTTTATTTTTCGCACAAAGAGATTGAAATCGAAGAGCGGGGCTGCATTCAGCAGGATTGCAGCAAAGCCGACGCACTGGAGGGGGGCTGGCGAATACCCAATATTCTCGGATTCTACAAAAAACCCATGATCAAGGGAGGATTCCATGAGTGAAGCGGTTTACCGAAAACTGGCCGATGTGTTGCATACGCTCCCCAACGGATTTCCCGCAACCGATGACGGCTTGGAAATTCGGCTCCTCAAGAAAATTTTTTCCCCCGAAGAAGCGGCGTTTTTCGGCGAGTTGAAACTGAAATTTGAAACCCCCGGGCAGATCGCCGAACGCATCAAAAGACCTGTTGCGGAGGTGTCGGAAATTCTGGCGGTCATGGCGGAAAAAGGTCAGATTTTCGGCGTCGACCTCGGCGAGGTGCAACTTTATAAAATGATGCCTTGGGCTTTCGGTATTTATGAGCTTCAGCTTCCGCGCATGGATCGCGAGCTGGCGGAAATGTGCGAGGAATACAATCCGGTGTTTGGTGAGCAGTTTTTCTCCCATAAGCCCCAGCTCATGCAGGTGATTCCGATTGAATCGGAAATTTCGGGCAAACATGAAGCCTTGCCCTATGAACGGGTCTCCACGATCATCGAAAACAGCCAGTCTTTTATGTATTTCGACTGTATCTGCAAAAAGGAAAAGGACCTGCTGGATCATCCGTGTACCAAACCGGTTCAGGTCTGCATGGCATTTGCACCCATTCCGGGGCTTTTCGACAATCATCCTTTTGGGAAAACCATCACCCGAAAGGAAGCTTATGAGGTGATCAAAAGGACCGAAAAAGCCGGCCTGGTTCACCTGACATGGAATGTGCAGAATGGGCATTATTTTATCTGCAACTGCTGCGGCTGCTGCTGCGGCATCCTAAGAGGCATCAATGAGCTTGGCATTGACGCCTCCAGCGTGATCAACGCCAGTTATTATGCTCTCATTGATCCGGAGGTCTGCACGGGCTGCGGCGTATGCGCGGACGAGCGGTGCCAGGTGCATGCCATTGTCGATGCCGGTGATATCTATGAGGTGAAAGCGGAAAAATGTATTGGTTGCGGTCTTTGCGTGACGACCTGCCCGGTCGATGCCGTCTCTTTGCTACGCAAGGATCCGGGAAAAATCGATGTTCCGCCCGCCGATGAAATGGAGTGGTATGACCAGCGCGCCAGAAGGCGGGGTATGGATATCAGCGCGTTCAAATAAGATACTGTTTAGTTACGTCTGGGATGCAATCTGCCCGGATTCGATCAATTTGCCCAACCCCGTGGAAAGTTTCATGGAGCCGGCTTCGCTGAGTTTTTGGGGCGGGCTGCCGGAAAGAAAGTCAAAGGTACTTTCATCGATAAACAGGGCGGGGTTTTTACGACATAAAAAATAGAGAAACCCCCGAAACGCTGCCGTGGGGCTGGCATTTTCATTGAGGGAAAAATCCGTGTACCGGATGTTGGAGGCCTCGCAGACGAACGGTTGCTTCACCGAATGAATAAACATCATGAGTTTATTGACGTCGACGGCGTCGTCGTTTTGATTGTAGACCGCTATGGCAAATACACGATTGAAAGGGATTTCAGCGTCTTCTTCCCCGGCAAACCTCAGTCCGGTTGACGTGCCGGAAATCTTGGGGATCACCCGGGGGGCATAGTCAGCTTCTTTTTTATTGAGCATGGGAATAGTAATGACTCTGGGACCTTCCTGCCGCGGTTTTTCTTCATCGGCGGGATGAGGCTGCGCTGCTTGGGGAGTTGCAGATGGACCAGAAGACGGTGGGGGCTGGGCAGACACAATACGGCATACGGCACCGGTTTGTTTCAGGGCCGCGGCATATTTTTGAGCAGTGGCGGCATCCACATTTTTTTTAATCACCGATTTTTTTTTAGCAAACAGGGGCTCAATAGCTTCCGCCGATGTCTTAAATAAAGCGGCCATGCGCTGCTTGACCAATTCTGCAGATTGTCCTTCGGCAATTTCGCCTGAAAAAACAACGTGATATCTTTTTTCTGTCATGCCGACCCCCTGACATTGAAGATGCATACAAATTTTATTGAAATCTCACAATAAGGGAAAACCGAATATGAAGTCAAGCATTAAGTCCGGAGCAAAGAGCCTGTAAATTCAAATCATTCGAAATTGAAAGAACGTGCGGAAAAATTGTCCGGCAGTCATCTTGACACCAATGAAAAGAGACTTATTTTTCCTGTTATAAGCGAGTTCAATGCTTTTTGATATAACCATTTTGATTTGTAAGAATTTTTAGAAAAATTACATTGATCGTTATATTATGGCAGCGATGAAACTGAATTTGTTCCTTTCCGGCGTCCATCCGGTGATTCGCCGCGGTGAAAACCGTTTCTTGCGGGATGCCTTCCGCCAGCCCTTGTCTCCCGCGCCTGGCGGTTATCTGTATTATTTCTTTTTTAGTTACGATAAGGATCATCCGGTGCCGCGATAGCGGTACGGGATATTTGAGGATTCTTCAGGTATGATTCAGTGGCCGGATGGCCCGGCGGCGGATTTTTTGAATCAACCAGAGGTGTGTTGAATTCGGCATTGACCAATAAATAAAATGTCGGATTTGGGTTAACATTAGAAAGTCGAAAGGAAATCAGAAGCGATGAAAATCAGACCACTTAACGACAGGATCTTGGTAAAGCGCGTTGAAGAGGAAACCGTGACCAAGGGCGGACTTATTATTCCGGATACCGCCAGGGAAAAACCCCAGCGCGGCGAGGTAATGGCCGCAGGACCCGGAAAAATGAGTGAGGATGGCAAACGGAACCCGCCGGAAGTCAAGGCCGGCGATATTGTGTTGTTTGCCAAATACGCGGGTACCGAAATCAAGATTGATGGAATGGAACATGTCTTTATGCGGGAAGACGACATACTCGGAGTGATCAGCAAATAATGAAGGAGAATTAAGCCATGAGTGCGAAAATGATCATCTATGGAGCAAAAGCCAGGGAGCAGATGCTCAAGGGAGTTAATACGCTGGCCAATGCCGTGAAAGTGACCATGGGTCCCAGGGGAAACAATGTGGTCCTGGAAAAGTCGTTCGGATCCCCCACGGTGACCAAGGACGGTGTTACCGTTGCCAAAGAAATTGAAGTCAAAGGCAAGTTTGAAAATATGGGCGCTCAGATGGTGCGTGAAGTCGCCTCTAAAACAAGCGATGTTGCCGGAGACGGCACCACCACGGCGACCGTTCTGGCCCAGGCCATTTATAACGAGGGCCAGAAGCTGGTGGCTGCGGGAATCAATCCCATGGCTCTGAAACGCGGTATCGATAAAGGCGTGGTCGCTGTCGTCGATGAGCTGAAGAAACTGTCCACGCCGATCAAGGACAAAAAAGAAATCGAGCAGGTCGGCACCATTGCCGCCAACAGCGATGATACGGTGGGCAAGATCATCTCCGACGCCATGGACAAGGTGGGCAAAGAAGGGGTGATCACGGTGGAAGAGGCCAAAAGCATGGAAACCAACCTGGAAGTGGTCGAAGGCATGCAGTTCGACCGGGGCTATATTTCGCCGTACTTCGTCACCAATGCCGAAAAGATGGAGGCCGTCCTGGAGGATCCCTTCATCCTGATTCATGAAAAGAAGATTTCCGCCATGAAAGACCTGGTCCCCCTGCTCGAGGCGGTGGCCCGCTCCGGCAAGCCCCTGCTGATTTTAGCCGAGGACATCGAAGGCGAAGCTCTGGCAACCCTCATCGTCAACAAGCTGCGCGGCACCCTGCATGTGGCCGCGGTCAAGGCCCCCGGTTTCGGCGACCGCCGCAAAGCCATGCTCCAGGACATCGCCGTATTGACCGGCGGCCAGGTGGTCTCCGAGGAACTGGGCGTCAAACTGGAGAATATCACCATCAACGATCTGGGCCGCTGCAAAACCGTCAAGATCGACAAGGATGCCACCACCGTCGTGGACGGCGGCGGCACCAAGGCGGCCATCGAGGGCCGCGTCAAACAGATCCGCGCCCAGGTCGAAGAAACGACCTCCGACTATGATCGCGAGAAGCTCCAGGAACGCCTGGCCAAACTCATCGGCGGCGTGGCCGTCATCAACATCGGGGCCGCCACGGAGACCGAAATGAAGGAGAAGAAAGCGCGGGTCGAAGACGCCTTGAACGCCACCCGCGCCGCGGTCGAAGAGGGCATCGTGCCCGGCGGCGGCGTGGCGCTGGTGCGCTGCCTGGCGGCCCTCGAGAAGATTTCGGTCGAGGGCGAAGAAAAAAACGGCATCGCCATCCTGAAACGGGCCCTCTGCGCGCCCTTGAAGCAGATTGCGGCCAATGGCGATTACGACGGTTCGATCGTTCTCAACAAGGTGCTGGAAGGCAAGGATGACTATGGCTTCAATGCCCAGACCGGAACCTACGAAAATCTTATGGCGGCCGGGGTGCTGGACCCCACCAAGGTGGTGCGCTTTGCCCTTCAAAACGCCGCTTCGGTGGCCGGGTTGATGCTGACCACCGAGGCCCTGCTGACCGAAAAGCCTGAAAAGAAAACGGCGTCCGCCATGCCGTCCGGCGACTTCGAAGACGATATGTATTAAACGGAATATTCAATTGAGGTCAAAATGGTTCGATTATTTGTAAATAAACGATTTTCCAAAGAACACCCTATCCTTTTGCGATAATTCGATTCACATCAAAGTATTTTTTTGTTGCCAAGAGACTTGAATTTTGTATATATGATCGCTATCATTGATTGTTCACTCAAACTTCATTTCTAAAAATCATCCTTCATATAGTTTGTCGACGAAGCATCATATATGCATCATAAAAATTTAGTGTGCGATGCATACTTAAGAAATAAATCATTAGGATGCTAAGCAATTATGGCCGAACCCAGCATATCGACATCCGTCTCCGAGCGCAGTGTCAGCGACAGTGTTTTAATTGCGTTGCGCAAAATTATCCAGGCCATCGAAATGAATTCCAAGAAGCTCGTCAAGCGGGTGGGCCTCACCGGTCCCCAACTGGTTATCCTGCAGGAAATCGCCCGTACCGGAGAACTCACGGCAGGGGAAATCGCGCGTGCCGTGAGTGTCAGCCAGGCCACGGTGACCGGCATCCTGGAGCGCATGGAAAAACGCGGCCTGCTCGCCCGCAAGCGCAGTGAGCGCGACAAGCGCCGCATCATGGTGAGCATCACCGCATCCGGCCGACAGATCCTGGACGAAGCCCCGCCTCTCATGCAGGAAGCTTTCGTGGAACGCTTCTCCAGCCTTCAGGAGTGGGAGCAGACCATGATTCTGAGCGCCCTTCAGCGACTGGTGTCCATCATGGATGCCAAAACCATCCAGGCCGGGCCCTTTTTGTCGACCACCCCGCTCGACAGTCGAGCCCCTAAAGCAGACAGCGGCCGTCGGCCGTCCCTATGAAGGCAAAGCGCGCCTGAACAACTTCCAAACAGCAGAGGTGGATATCCGTGGATAAGATCGTTGTAGAAAACCTGTTCAAAATTTTCGGCGACAACCCCAAGAAAGCCCTGCAGCTTCTCAAGGAAGGCCACAACAAGGAGTCCGTGCACGACAAGACCGGGATGACCGTGGGTGTCGACAATGCCAGCTTTGCCATCGAGGCCGGCGAAGTTTTCGTCATCATGGGCCTGTCCGGATCCGGCAAATCCACCATCGTGCGCATGCTCAACCGGCTCATCGAACCCACCGCCGGCAAAGTGGTCGTGGACGGCGAGGATGTCACCAAGATGAGCTACGACGAGCTGGTCAAATTCCGCCTTAGAAACATGAGCATGGTCTTCCAGTCCTTTGCCCTCATGCCCCATCTGACCGTCCTCGAAAACGCGGCTTTCGGGCTGGACCTGGCCAAAACCGACAAGGAGAAGCGCAAGAAGCGCGCCATGGAAGCCCTGGATCAGGTGGGGCTGGCCGGCTGGGAAAACTCCTATCCCAAGGAGCTCAGCGGCGGCATGCAGCAGCGGGTGGGGTTGGCCCGCGGCCTGGCCGTGGACCCCGACATCCTGCTCATGGACGAGGCCTTCTCCGCGCTCGATCCCCTGATCCGGACGGAAATGCAGGACGAGCTGCTCAAGCTCCAGGAGGAGGACCAGCGCACGATCGTCTTTATCTCCCACGATTTGGACGAAGCCCTGCGCATCGGCGACCGCATCGCCATCATGGAAGGCGGGCGCGTGGTCCAGGTCGGCCCCCCGGAGGAAATTCTCCAGAACCCGGCCGACGACTATGTGCGGGCCTTTTTCAGGGGGGTGGACCCCACCAATGTCATCTCGGCCGGCGACATCGTGCGCGACACCCATCCCACGGTCGTAGTCCGCAAAAAGGGCAGTCTGCGCACCTGCCACGAACTGCTGAGCAGCAGCGAGCGCGATCATTTGTACGTACTGGACCCCAAGCACCGCTTTCTCGGCATCGTTTCTTCGAATTCCCTGCGCGAAGCCCTGGAAAGCGGCAAACCCGACAACCCGGTCAACCAGGCCTTCCTGGAAAACGCGGTGGCCGTCAAGATGTCCGATTCCATGCAGGATATCCTCCCCCAGGTGGCTTCC
>CAZRES010000005.1:60412-64513 GCA_964598885.1 uncultured Desulfobacteraceae bacterium
AGCTCCTGGCCCATTCCGGTCGTCGACGACCAGAATGTCTACAAGGGGGTGGTGTCCAAAAACCGGTTCCTGCGGACGCTGCACCGCACCGAAGAGCAATTGGAGACGCAGGCCCAAGCACACTAATCGACGGTGGGCGCCCCCTGCCGGCAGCTACCAATAGAGGGCCGGACGCAATGTCCGGCCGCGGAGAAGGACTATGTTTGAATATAAGGTTATCCCCCTCGATGTATGGGTTTCGCAATTTGTCGACTGGCTGGTGGACAACTACCGTGATGTCTTTCAGGCCTTGAAGTGGCCGGTGGAACAAACCCTGAACGGGCTCGACGCCGGCCTGAACGCCCTTTCGCCGATCATCGTGATCGCCCTGCTGGCCATCGCCGCCTGGCGCTTTTCCGGCAAGGGCCTGGCCGTCTTTACGGTGATCACCCTGGTCTTTACCGGACTGCTCGGACTTTGGCAGGAAACCATGACGACCCTGGCCATGGTGCTCTCGTCGGTCATCTTCTGCTGCATCGTGGGGGTGCCGCTGGGTATCTGGAGCGGCCGCAGCGACGGCTTCGAGACCACGATCCGCCCCGTGCTGGATGCCATGCAGACCACCCCGGCGTTTGTCTACCTGGTGCCCATCGTCATGCTCTTTTCGGTGGGCAACGTGGCAGGGGTCCTGGCGACCATTATCTTCGCCCTGCCGCCCATCATCCGCCTCACGAGCCTGGGCATCCGTCAGGTGCATCCCGAATTGGTCGAGGCCGCCCAGGCGTTCGGCGCCACCAATCGCCAGGTGCTGTTCCGCGTCCAGGTGCCCCTGGCCATGCCCACGATCCTGGCCGGCTTGAACCAGACCATCATGATGGCCTTGTCCATGGTCGTCATCGCGGCCCTCATCGGCGCCGGGGGCCTGGGCTCCCCGGTCATCCTGGGGTTGAACACGCTGGACATCGGCCGCGCCGTGATCGGCGGGCTGAGCATCGTCCTGATGGCCATCGTGCTCGACCGGATTACCCAGTCGATGGCGCAGAAGAAATAGAACGGCAAAGACGTGTGATGCATTCATGAACAACACAACGCAAAGAAGGAGGTTTTAATGAAACGATTGAGTCTATTGATGATCATGAGCGCAGTTTGTCTCTCACTGGCGGCCATTCCCGTGTCCGCGGACGACATGAAACCGGGCAAAGGGGTTACGCTTAAACCCGCCCGCGCCACCTGGAACACCGGCTTCTTCCAGGAGGCCCTCGTGCGTCGGGCCCTCGAGGAATTGGGCTACGAGGTCAAAATGCCCAAAGACCTGCAGAACCCGATTGCCTATAAATCCATCGCATTAGGAGATGTTGATTATTGGACCAACGGCTGGTTCCCCATGCACAACGCCCAACTTCCGAAAAATTTCGAGGAAGATGCCGGCATGTACGGCTATGTGGCCAAGGCCGGCGGCCTGGGGGGCTACCTCGTATCCAAACGCGATGTCGAAAAATTCGGTATCACCTC
Source organism: uncultured Desulfobacteraceae bacterium (assembly GCA_964598885.1). Taxonomy (GTDB): domain Bacteria; phylum Desulfobacterota; class Desulfobacteria; order Desulfobacterales; family Desulfosalsimonadaceae; genus SURF-33. The sequence continues at coordinate 61,904 of CAZRES010000005.1, forward strand.
CCTGGACGACTTCAAGCGCCCCGAGGTCAAAAAGGCCTTTGACATGAATGGCGACGGCAAGGCCGACCTGACCGCCTGCCCGCCGGGCTGGGGCTGCGAAAAGGTGATCGCCCATCATCTGGACGCCTATGACCTCAGGGACCACATCAACCCCGTCAAGGCTTCGTACGAAGCCGGCATGGCGTCGGCAATCGGCAATTACAAGAGCGGGGGCCCGGTGTTCTTCTATACCTGGACCCCCAACTGGACCGTCTACAAACTGAAGCCGGGCGAGGATGTGATGTGGATCAATGTGCCCGAAATCATCCCCAGTGACGCCCAGAAAGGCTCCGAAGAGCTCATGACGGTCAGCGGCGTGGCCGGCTCGGTCAGCGATCCGCTCAAAATGGGCTTTGTGGCCAACGACATCCGCATCGTGGCCAACAAGGAATTCGCCGAGAGCAATCCGGCCGCCAGGAAGTTCTTCGAGTTGTTCACGCTGCCCCTGGAGGACATCAACGCCCAGAACACCCGCATGAACGAAGGGGAAAAGTCCGAGCAGGACATCGCCAAGCATGTGGACGAGTGGATTGCCGACAACACGGAGACGTGGAACGGTTGGCTGGAGGAGGCCCGCAAAGCCGCCAAGTAGTTCTTCAGTGAGCTGTTTAAGCTGAAACAAAGCGCCCGAAGCTTATGCCTTGCTGCTTCGGGCGCTTTTACATTCTTTTTTCGCCACCCGCCGCTCGCACCCAGCGCAGCCGAAACGATCCTGCCCCAACACATATTGACAATAGTTTCGGATATTTGTTATAAGAAGGACATCCGATGAGTCGGCGGCCTGGGCCGGATGAGGTCCGCGGCCGGCTGCGACCCGGCCTTCCCGGGAGGGCGACGGCATGGGATCCAAGGCATCCAACATCGCATCAACGTTGCCCGCGGCAGTGGCGCGCAAGCCTCCCTGGCTGCAGAGCATTAAAATCCGCATTATCGCGTTTGCCCTCGCTGCCACCATCATTCCCGCCATCACCCTGGGCAGCCTGTCCTATCTCCATAACACGCGCTTCCTCAGCGAAAAAATTTCCCAGGAACTGCGTGACGCCACCGCGCAAGTGGTCCGCGAGATCGATCTTCTGGTCAAGGCAAAGCTCTATGATGTTCGGGTGTTCGCCAGCTCCTACATCATTTCCGAAAACTTGAGCAAAATCCTCGACACCGATGGCGGCCCGGCCGAAAATCTGGTCGCCACGAGCCTGATTCAGGAGTACCTTCAATCGGTGCGGCAAAAGTTCTCCGACTATGTCGAACTGGTGCTCCTCGACCTGGACGGGCGCCTTATTGCCACGAGCGCCGCCAAGAGCGCACCGCCGAAACTGCCGGTGGGCTGGCAGGCAAAGATTGTCGACGGCGTTTCCGTCATTGGGGATGCGGCAATGAATCCCGGCCTGAAAACCCGTGCTATCCTGATTGCCGATCCGATCCGCACCCCCGGGGGAACCGTCATCGGCGCATTGGGCGCCAAAGTATCCCTCGACAGCATGGATCGGATTCTGGCGGCCTACTCCCAGGAAGGCGTCCGCGAAGCCTACCTGATCAATGCAGCGGGGAAAGTCCTCGCCAGTTCGCACCTGCTCGGGGCGCCTCAAACCGATGCCGACCTGGCGCAGGACAGCGCTACCAAGCTCTACACCCACCCCGGAGAAGCCCTCCGTTACACCGGCTATAACGGCCTGGCCGTCATCGGCACCCTCAAACGCGCACCGGTTTTGGGGTGGGGCGTGGTGGTCGAAATCAACAAGAACATGGCGTTTGCCAAGATCGAAGCCCTGCAGCGCATGACATTGGCCCTGGTAGGGGTCCTTATGGTGGGTATCGGTCTCTGCGCTTACGTGTTGGGTTTGACCATCGTGCGGCCTTTGCGCCGCCTCACGCGCGGCGCCGATCAGGTGGCGGTCGGCAACCTCGATATCGATCTGCCGGTGAGCACCCATTCCGAGGTGGGCTATCTGACCCAGGTTTTCAATCATATGGTGGCCCGCCTGCGGCACAGCCGTGAAGCGTTGGCCACCGTCAATGCCGCGTTGCAGGCCAAGAATATCGAACTGCACGCGCTTTCGATTACCGACGAGCTGACCGGCCTCTACAACCGCAAACACCTGATGGAAACCTTGCAGACCGAAGTAATTCGGTCCCAACGCAATCACCACACATTCGCCCTGCTGGTGGTGGACATCGATCATTTCAAAATGGTCAATGATACCTATGGCCACCAGAAAGGGGATGAAATCCTCCGCCGATTGGGCGCCATGCTTCGGAAAGCGGTGCGCAGTTGTGATTATGTGGCCCGCTACGGCGGCGAAGAGTTCATCGTCCTGCTGCCGGAGGTGGGTGCGGCCGGAGGCCTGGAAGTGGCCGAACGCATCCGGGAGCAAGTCGCCCGTGAGCGTATCAACCCCATGGGCGACCGCATCACGGTGAGCATCGGCATGTCGCTATTCGAGCAACATGGCGACACCCCCGAAATGCTCTTTCAGCAGGCCGACCAGGCGCTTGCGGTCCTCGCGCTGCATGTCGGCGATCGACAGCGAGCGCTTGCCGAGGAAGTCCTTCTTCTTCGACACGGCCCAGTCC
>CAZRES010000005.1:64523-66532 GCA_964598885.1 uncultured Desulfobacteraceae bacterium
AGCAGGCCGACCAGGCGCTCTACAGGGCGAAAACCAGCGGCCGCAACCGGATTGCCACGGCGACCGCTCAAACCGAATCCAGCCCGGACAAGGGACCGATCCGTCTGATACCCAAGGGAGATCTCCCGGCCGCAAACTAAGGCCTTAGGCGCCGTTTCTCCACGGCCTGCGAGGGGCTTCCCACGAGGGACTGGAAGATCCACCCGCGGATGCCCTCCTCGGTTTCCACCCGGATCCACTTCTTTATATAGGCATGGCCGACAAGGGGCGCTCCCGCCTCCAAGGTGCGCCTGATCCTCGCCCGCAGGGACGGTTCCGCACGAAGGTTGCTGCGCTTGAGCACTTTGAGGGGGACCGGTTGGGCGAACAGCACCTCGCCCGGTTTCAGGGCGGCGGTATCCTGATGGGCGAGCTGGTTTTGAAGGGTGTGGATCTGGCTTTGGGCCTGACCGGCCAGGTAGAGGGCGCCGCCGTAGTTTTCCTTCTTGAATTCAGTGGTGCTCATGCGCAGCAGCGTTTCGGCTTTGCGAACCTCTTCGCCCACCGCGCCGGGAGTCGCCGCCAGGCGGTCTTTGAGCCCCTTGAGTGCAATTTCGACTTCGGCAATGGAGGAGGCGGCCTCGGCGCGGCTTTCGATGCTGCGCAGCTTGGCCTTGGTGCGCACCACTTCCACCACCGCCTCGTCCAACATCTCCTGCCGGGAAGCCAGCTCTTTGGCAAGGACCTGGCTGCGCGCGTCGCGCTCGATAAGCTGCACCTGCAACCGTCCGAGTTCGGCCTCCATGGCCTCCAGGGCCTGCTGCTGGTCGTCGACGGTCTTGTGCAACCGGCGGTTTTCAGCCTCCAACCCTGCGGTCGCCGTCTTGTTCGGCTGGATCACGATCGGTGGTGCCGGGGGCGGTGCCTTGGGGCAGCCCAGGACCGCCAGCACAAGCGGCATCAGCCCCAGATGGGCAATACGTTTCCAATGACAGAAAGCCGGCATGCCACCTCCAGTCGTTTCCAACGATCCTTTACAGCCCCGCAAAACCATCTCTTCAGGATAGTATCCGTCCAGAAAGGGTAGATTTTGGTTCAGACCAAGGCCGCAGCGATGGTGTATCGGTTGAATTTTATTTTGATCTTTTCATGATCCGGCCCCGCCGCGGGCGGCGGGGCCGGATGGATACTTGTCTATAAAGCACCATATCGCCGGCCTTTCAAGAGGTTCCCCCGCGAAGCGCCGGGAAACGGGCAATCAGGAACAGGGTCAGCAGAGGAACCAGGGATATCCAGCCCAGCACGGTGCGCACTGAGAAGGCATCGGCCAGACTGCCCACCAGAGGGGCCACGATGCCGCCCAGGCCGAAGGCGAACCCCATCATAAGGCTGCCCACCATGGAGCGCCCCCGGGGCGCCAGGGTCTGCGCCATGACCACCCCCAGCGGCAGGGTCGCCAGCACCATGCCGCCGGCCAGCGCGGCGCCGGCGTAGACCCATATCCCGGAAAGATTGAGGAAAAGCAAAAGGACCGGCGTCATCAGGCCGTGGGTTACGAAAAACACCGGTTTGAAGCCGATCCGATCCGATATGGCGCCAGCCATCAAGCCGCTGATGGTGCCGGCGACCGTGAAAAGGGAGAAGAGCGTGCCGGCCGAAACCAGGGAATACCCCTCCTGAACGAACAAAACCGGCATGAAGGTCATGAAGGACTGTCCCACCACGGCACGCAGGACCATCACCAGCCAGATGAGGGCAACGGGTTTCCAGGCGGGGCCCAGGCTTTCCTTGACGGCGCCCCAAAACCCGTTTGGCGCCAGGCCCTCGCCAGGGGGCGACGGCAGTGCGAGGTAAAGATAGACCGCCACCGTCAACCCCAGCACCATGGTTGCCGGTAAGGCCCCAAGCCCGAAGCGGGCGGCGTACCAGGTGACGAACAGCGGCCCGACACCGAAGGCCAGCGTTCCCCCGGTATTGAAAATGGACATGGACAACCCGGCTTTGCGGCCGGCGTAAACCGGCACCATGCC
>CAZRES010000006.1:0-58556 GCA_964598885.1 uncultured Desulfobacteraceae bacterium
GCTGCAATTACTGAGGGTATTCCGCCGCGGACCTGGCAGGTTCCATGCGACTGAAATATCCCACCAGCACCAAAATCATCCGGGTGCCCTGCACCGGCAAAGTGGATGTGGTCCACATGCTGAGGGCCTTTGAAAAAGGCGCTGACGGCGTTTACGTCGTGGGCTGCCTGGAGGGGGCGTGTTATTATAAATCCGGGAATTTCCGCGCCCGCAAACGGGTGGAGCAGGCCAAAAAAATATTAGACGCCATCGGCGTGGGAGCAGATCGGGTCTGGATGTATAATCTTTCTTCCGCCGACGCGCCTTTGTTTGTTAAATACGCTCAGGAAATGCATGATCGGATCACGGCCCTGGGGCCGAATCCGGTCAAAGAAAAAACCCGGGCGGCGGCATAATCAAAACGATAGAGTTTGACAGTGACGTAAAAAGTCGATTTTGAGTGGGATCGCGATTTTCGTTGTACCCCGAAAGACGAACGAAACAAAAAAACCGACTTTATACAGCATCATCAAATTTTTAAAAATATCAACCACTATATGAAAGGGCAAAACGATGATTGTTGCCGATAGAAAACCGATGGAGGAAATCATCGAGCAGGTCAAGGACAGCAAAAAAGTCCTCGTGCTGGGATGCAACGAATGCGTCACGGTGTGCGAAGCCGGCGGCAAAAAGGAAGTCGCTGTGCTGGCATCGGCCCTGCGGATGTATTTCGCCAATCAGGGGCGTGAAGTCGACGTCGATGAAATCACGCTGGAACGCCAGTGCGATCATGAATATCTCGAGGAAATCCGGGATGTGGCCGATGAATACGATGCGGTCATTTCTCTGGCCTGCGGCGTAGGCGTCCAGTTCATGGCCGAGAAATATCATTCCATTCCGATCTTTCCGGGGGTCAACACCTGTTTTCTGGGAGCCACGGAACAACGGGGTCTCTGGACCGAACGGTGCCAGGCATGCGGCACATGCATTCTGGCCTACACCGGCGGGATCTGTCCGGTTGCCCGGTGCGCCAAGCGCCTGCTCAACGGCCCCTGCGGAGGATCCGCCAAGGGAAAATGTGAAATCAACAAGGAACTCGACTGCGCCTGGCAATTGATCATCGACCGTCTTAAGGCCATTGATCGCATGGATCTTTATGACCGCGTGTTTCCCATCAAGGACTGGTCCACCGATCGCGCCGGCGGACCCCGAAAAGTGGTGAGGGAGGATGTGCAGATATGAGCGTTAATACACCGAGCAAACTGGAAAAAATCCTGTCATTGGGACATATCGCCGTCTCCTCCGAATGCGGGCCGCCTCGGGGTTCCGACCCGGAAGCCATCAAGGAAAAGGGAGAATTGATTCGCAACCATGTGGACGCGGTCAACGTCACCGACAATCAGACATCGGTGGTCCGGCTCTGCAGCCTGGCCGCCTGCATCCATCTCAAACTCATGGGCATTGAACCCATTCTCCAGATGGTCACCCGGGATCGTAACCGGATCGCCATTCAGAGCGATCTCCTCGGCGCCGCCTCCTTCGGCATCAACACCATGCTCTGTCTGTCCGGCGACCACCAGAGTTTCGGGGACAACCCCAAGGGCCAGAACGTCCATGATCTCGATTCCATGCAGCTGCTTCAGACCGTTCGGATGATGCGGGATGAGGGAAAATTTTTAAGCGGTGACGACGTCAAAGGGCCGCCGTCGATCTTTGTGGGCGCGGCGGCCAACCCTTTTGCGGATCCCTTTGAAATCCGGATCCCGCGTCTGGCCAAAAAAATCGCTTCCGGCGCGGAATTCATCCAGACCCAGTGCATCTACAACCTGGAAAAATTCGAAAAATGGATGGAACTGGCCCGGGAAAAGGGCCTTGATGAAAAGGTCCATATCATGGCGGGCGTCACGCCGCTTAAATCCGCGGGTATGGCCAAATACATGAAAAACCGGGTTCCCGGCATGGACGTGCCCGATGAGGTCGTGGAGCGCATGGCCAAAACCCCCAAAGAAAAACAGGCCGAAGAAGGAATCACCATCTGTGTGGAAACCATTCAGCGTCTCAAGGAAATCAAAGGGGTCCACGGATTTCACATTATGGCCATTGAATGGGAGGAACGGGTCCCGGAAATCGTCGAACGGTCCGGTTTGTATCCGCGGCCAACGGTCGACTGACCGTTGCCGGCGTGTTCCGCTTATCGAAAAAAACCGGCACAATTCCATTGCAGTTAGATCAACTCCATGATCCGCCGACGATCTCCTGAACTGTTCGACCGTCTCTATGAGGCGGGCTGGCGAATTGCTATGCCGCTGTTGCGCCATAGTTCCCGTCTGGAAGACGGGTATGATCACCGACAGCACCCCGAGGACCTGCCGGCGGCCGATATCTGGATCCAGGCGGCCTCTGCGGGAGAGGCGTATCTTGCCTGCAGCCTTCTGGACAATCTCAATCCGTTCCGGCCGGTCCGGGTGCTGATCACCTCCAATACGCGACAGGGCCTTGACATCATTGAGCATTTCATTTCATCTGAAAAGAGGAACAATGCCTCTGTTACCGCCTTCCCGGCCTTTTTCCCGTTTGACCGTCCAACCGTCATGGCCGCGGCCGTCGGCCGGGTGAATCCAAAGGTCATGGTCCTGCTGGAAACCGAAATCTGGCCGGGACTGCTGTCCGCGTTAAAAAAACAACAAACCCGTATTCTCATCATCAACGGCCGCCTTACCCCCCGCAGTCTTCGCGGGTATCGGCTGCTGAAACCCATCTGGCATCATCGCGCGCCGGATCGCGTTCTGGCCGTTTCATCCAACGATGCCCTGCGCTTCAGGCGGTTGTTCGGCGGCGCCGACATCCAATACATGCCCAATATCAAATTCGACCGACTGAACATTGGGGCCCATGACGCCGACAATTCCCTCGGGAAACTGCTGCCGGATGCCGCCTCTTTACTGGTGCTGGGGTCGATACGGCAGGAAGAAGAACCCCTGGTGGAAAACATCATCCGCGAGATACGCCGCCATTCTCCCCATACCGTTATCGGTCTTTTCCCCCGGCACATGCATCGGATCAACCACTGGGTCGGCAGGCTGCGTCTTATGAATGTGCCATGGATGCGGCGCTCCGACGGAGACCAAAAACCGTTTCCAGCGGGCAGCGTCATTTTATGGGACCGTTTTGGTGAATTAAACCAGGCCTATGCACGAGCCCGCTCGGTTTTCGTGGGCGGCAGCCTGGCGCCCCTGGGAGGACAGAATTTTCTCGAACCACTGGTATACGGCATCAGACCGGTCATCGGTCCCTACTGGGACCATTTCGCATGGGTGGGAGAAGATATCATCCGGCAGGGACTTGTCATCAAAACGAAAAACTGGCAGAATGCAGCTGCCGTGCTCGTGGACCAGCTTAACCGGCCCCAACCTGGAAAACCGGTGCAAGAAGCGGCTGAGCGATACATACGGGAGCGCAGCGGCGGTACACGACAGGCCTGTGACGCCATCCTGGCCGCGTTGACGGCGTTCCGAAAAAATCAGGAGGACAACCGATGAGCAGTGGACCCGCCTGTTACGGAATTATTCCGGCCCGGTATGCGTCCTCCCGTTTTCCGGGCAAACCCCTTGCCCGGATCATGGGCAAACCGATGATCTGGCATGTCTATGAACGAGCGATCCAATGCCGATCCCTGGAAAGTGTAACAGTTGCCACTGATGACGGGCGTATCGTCGATGCCGCCGAAGCTTTGGGTATTCCCGTGGTTATGACCCGAAACGACCATGTCAGCGGCACGGACCGGGTGCTCGAAGCCGCCGGGAAACTCCGCATTCCCGATAATGCGGTGGTGGTCAATATCCAGGGCGATGAACCCGCCCTGAACCCGGAAATGATTGAAACGCTCATTGCGCCCTTCGCGGATCCCGCCCTCCAGGTCACCACACTGGGCCGGAGGATCAACGCCGCAGCCGCCGAAGATCCGGATACGGTCAAGATAGTGCTCGGCGCAAATCAGTCGGCTCTCTATTTTTCACGGGCCGCCATACCCTTCCCCCGGGACAGCCGGAAAGACGCCGGTTATATCGCCCATATCGGCTTGTATGCCTTTCGCATGGCAACCCTCAACCGCTTCGTCTCCCTGCCCCCCGGCCGCCTGGAAGCCGTTGAAAAACTCGAACAGCTCCGGCTCCTGGAAAACGGCATCCCCATCCATGTGGTCATGACATCGCACATGAGCCGGGGGGTGGACCGTCCTGACGATATTGGAAAAGTAACCGCATTACTCAAAAGCTTCACAAGGCAGCCCCCATCGGCCGGAAACTGATCTGTTCGGGGAAGCGGAACTTCATTTCAGACGGTCGCGGAGAAACGCGGCAAACCGCTCCGTATCCGGACCAAAATCAATCCGGACACCGACCACCACAAGGGGAACGGGGGTATGGAGCCGATCCATGATTCGGATATAATCTTTTTCCGTGGTGACCAGATAATCAGGGGACAGTTCTTTGACGCGCCGGATAATCGCTTGGCAGTCCCGGTCCGTATAGGGATGATGATCCGGAAATTCCATGGCCTCCAGCACCGACGCGCCTGCTTCAGTTGCCATCCGCGAAAATTCGGCATTTCGGGCAATGCCGGAAAACAGCATTACCCCGGCATGGTTCAGCAGGGATAAATCGGTATGGACGGAATCACTTCGACACGACGAAACGGGATCACCGTTTTGATATATGCCGTCGACATACGGAGCGTGGCGGGAGATAAACAACGGCTTTCCGGGTACCTCGGCCGCCAGCCGGCGGAAACTTATCGATTGTGGAAAATTACAGCGGGTCAAAATCACGGCGCTTGATCGATGCAAAGCAGATACGGGTTCCCGCAACAGGCCCCGGGGCAGCAGATGGCCGTTGCCCGGGAATATGCGGTCATCCACCAGAACCAGATCCAGATCCCGGCGAAGATACCGGTGCTGGAACCCGTCGTCAAGCACAATCAGATCCGGTGAAAATGCATCTATGGCCATTTGTCCCATGCGACGACGGTCGGCGCCTACCAGCACCGGGACGCCCGGCAGCCGTCTGCCCATCATAAACGGTTCATCGCCGGCCATGGCCGGCGACATCAACATATTGGTTCCATCACTGACGATGCCCCCGCTCTTTTCCGCTCCTCCCTTGTATCCCCTGCTCAAAATCACCGGCCGCAAACCCAGTTGACGGGCCAGTTCCGCGACGCGGATGGTCATCGGAGTTTTCCCGGTTCCGCCGACGGTGATATTGCCCACGGAAACCACCCGGCACGGCAATTGCCGGGAACGAATAATGTCCTGATCGAACAGAAAGGAGCGAATGCGAACCGCCGCGCCATAGATCATGGCGATCAGCTGCAGAAAAACCTCCAAAACACCCAAGCGTCCGGATTGTTCCTTCATCATGACCGCAAGAATCTTTTTCATGACACCACGCAATAAAGGCTCGTAAGAAACATCCTGTTCAATCCAGATTCATCATCAGAAGCCCGGCAATGCCCAAAAACAGAATATTGGCCGCCCAGGCGGCTACCGGCGGGGGAAGCAGATTCCCATATCCCAGAGACAGGCAGAAACTGTAGCATCCCCAGTAAAGAAAGGCCGTGGCAATGCCGTAGGCAAAACCGGCGGCCAGGCCGCTGTCCCGGGTCCTGCCGCGAAGGGCGATGCCGGAACCCACAAGGGCCATAATCAGACAGACCCATGGGAAAGCGGCCTTGGCATGCAAATCCACCCGATATCGGGTGGCGTCATAGCCTTCCCGTTCGATTTTGCGGATATAGTTGAGAAGGGCTCCGAAATTCATCTCTTCGGATTCTTTGACGACTTGCAGCAGATCTTCCGGTTGAAAATCAAGCTCAACCGTCAGACGGTCGTGGATGCGAACCGCATGCTGCTCGCCGCTGGGATCAAAATGCTGCACCATTACCTCATATAACCGCCATCCCTTTCGGGTATATTCCCCCCGTTTGGCGTCAATGCGACGATTCATGGCGAAATCCGGATCGAAATAAATGATGATGACGCCGTAAACATTAGGCCCGGCCGGATCGTAATGGGCAATATGGACGATGGACTGATTCCCCCGGATCCAGATGTTTCTTTCCCGGGAGGTCATCATCCGGCGTTCGCCGGTGTCCGGATCTATGATTTCAGATACGTTTGCGTTGCTTACCGGCACCACCGCCTCCGAGAAAACAAACAGCACCACGCTCAGCAGCAGCCCGATGACAACCACCGGTTTGATCAGGTTTAACACGCTGATGCCGCCGCTTTTAAGAGCGACGATTTCATTGTTTTTCACCATCAGAGTGAACACGATCAAAACGCTGAGCAACAGCGCCGCCGGCAGGATCTGGGAAATGATCAGGGGAATTTTATAAAGAAAATACGCAATGATATCCGCCGGTCCCAGGGCCAGGGCGATCAATTTGTCGATTCGACCGAAAAAATCGATGGACAGATAGACCACGGTCACCATCCCCAGGACCATCCCGAAATACTTGAAAAACATGCGGGTGATATAGGCGTGTATAATGATCATAAGACCCTTTTCAGCGGCATGGTCAGCTTTCCTGGGGTTTTCGGGGGATCTTGAGAATATGTGCCGCCAGGCGGCGGAAAACCGACAACAGATCCAAAGGCCGGTCATTGGCGGTCCGGATCAGCAGCCAGATGCCGGCGGCGCCCATAATCACATTGGGCGCCCATAAACCGACCACAGGGGGCGTCATACCGGTCTCCCCGAGAACCAGGCCGGCCGACAGCAGCAGATAATAGATCAGAAACGCTACCAGCCCGATCCCCAGGCCGGCGGATCGCCGGGTGGTCTGGGCCTGGGCGCCCAGGGGAACAGCCAGAACCGCCAGGGCGATACAGGCAAACGGAATGGAAAATTTCCGGTGAAATTCGATCAGGGCCGAATAATACCGTTTATCATGTTCTTCGGCAGCCGCAAGATACGCCTTTAACTCTGAAAAGCGCATCTCCTTTTCATTTCGTTTTCCTTTGGATGTTCCGGCCACGACATCATTGAAATCCAGTTGAAGGTCATAGGTGTCAAACCGGATCAGATGGGCCGACCGGTTCGCCAGATCCACCTGGTTGATGACGCCTTCCTGCAATCTCAAATTAACGCTCGCGTCGGTTTCCCCCTGAAACATAAATCCCCGGGGGGCGGTCACCGCAATTCTGGTTTCTTCGTTACGGTGGTCGTCGATAAAGATATCCATGAGCGTACCGGATGCGGGATCGATTTTATTCACGTAAAACATGACGCCGTCGAAACTGTCGTTGAACCGGCGCTCTTTAAGCCCCACATTAAAATTGGAACGGACCACCTCAAAGGCCAGTTGCTTATACGCGGTTCTTCCCCAGGGCATGCCATACACGGTCATCAAAACGGTGAACAGGGCACAGACCAGCCCGAAGACCAGCACGGGGATCATAAACCGGTAAATACTGATGCCCCCCGCCTTGAGAGCGATAATCTCGCTGTCGTTGGAAAGCCGGAGAAACGCCAGCAGTACGGCCATCATCACGGACATGGGAATGATATAAACAAAAAAATAAGGAAGGGAATAAAACAGCATGAGCAGAAAAACGGCTCCGCCCACCTGATAATTGACGATGAGATCGGTGATCTCTAAAATCTGGCGCATCATGAACACAAAGATAAAAAACACCAGATTCAAGACAAACGGCGGAATCATTTCGGCAAAAATGTAGCGATGAAGAATCAATGCGTCATTTCTCCTCCGGTAAATCAACCGGACGATGGGGAATGGATCCGTGCCGAATTGGTGCTGATCAGCATAAACCCTCCCGGTGAAACGGTCATATATTACTCCGCGTTCCCGGATCCCTGATTTTCGGCAAACTGCATCTGGTGGAGATGGTGATATTCGCCCTTTCTGGCCATCAAAACCGCATGAGGCCCTTCTTCCACAATCCGGCCGCCGGAAATGACGATGATCCGGTCGGCATAGGCGATGGTGGACAGCCGGTGGGCGATGACAAAGGAGGTGCGGCCTTTCATCAGGTTTTCCAGGGCTTTTTGGACCAGGCGCTCCGATTCCGTGTCCAGCGCCGCCGTGGCCTCGTCTAAAATCAGAATCGGTGCGTTTTTCAGCAGGGCCCGGGCAATGCACATGCGCTGCTTTTCTCCGCCGGACAGGCGGCTGCCCAGTTCGCCGATGACGGTATCCAGCCCCCTGGGCAGGCTTTCGATAAAGTTGTAAATATAGGCCGCTTTTGCGGCTTCGCGGATCTCTTCTTCCGTGGCATCCCGCCGGCCGTAGGCGATATTGTGCCGGATGGAATCATTAAACAGGATCGCCTCCTGGGTCACGATGGCAATCTGTTCCCGCAGATTGGCCACAGACAGATTCCGGATATCGATCCCGTCGATCCGGACGGCCCCGGACGTTACATCGTAAAATCGCGGAATAAGATTGACCAGCGATGATTTCCCGCCGCCGGAAGCGCCGACAATGGCCAGAATCTCTCCGGCTGCCACCGACAGGTTGATATCCTGGAGCACCATTTCCGATCCATCATAAGAAAAACCCACATTTTCGAAGGTGATATGATGAGGCGCTGTGCGGATCACCGCAGGCTCGGACGGCTCGGCGATATCGGATTCGGTTTCTAAAATATCATAGATCCGATCCACCGCCGCCATGCCCTGCTGGATGGTGTTGTTTAATTTGGTCAGCTTCTTGACCGGCGGATATAAAAACATTACGGCGGCGATAAAAGAAAAAAAGGTGCCCGGCGTGGAGGTTCCCTTGAATACCCCGTATCCGCCGTACAAAATGACCAGCGCGATGCCGGTTCCGCCGAGGATTTCCATGACCGGAGACGTCAGGGCGTTGGCCCGCACGGCTTTGAGTTCAAATCGGAACACCTTTTGGCTTTTTTCGATAAACGCCTGTTTTTCGGCGTTTTCCATGCCGAATGCCTTGACAACCTTATTGCCGGCAAAGGTTTCGTGCAAAAAGGCGTTTAAATCCGCCATGCTTTCCTGGCTTCGCCGGCTGAAACGCCGGACCCGGCGTCCGAATTCCACGATGGGTACAACCGCCAGGGGGAATACCATCACCGCCACAATGGCCAGTTTCCAATCCTGGTAAAAAATCAGAACAATCAGCCCGATGATGGTGAAAAAATCCCCAATGCCGCCGGTAACCGCCTTGGAGACCATATTTTTGATGATCCCCACATCATTGGTGATTCTCGACATCAGGCCGCCGGTGCGCTCTTTGTGGAAAAACGTCAGGGGAAGATCGATAATCCGTTCATAAAGGCTGTCCCGCAACTGTTTGATGATGCGCTCGCCCACATAGTGCATGAAATATTCCTGCCCGTACATGCCGATGCCCCTGAGCAGAAAAATTCCAATCACCAGCATGGGAATGAACTTGAGCATCTCTTCTTTCTTGTTGAGAAAGATATCATCCAATGCCGGCTTGACCAGATATGCCGTAGCCGATGTGGTCAGGGCAACGATGATCATGCAGACGGATGCCAGTAACAGAAAAATCCAGTGCTGCCGGATATGGCTGAGCAGTTGCCTGTGGCGGTGTTTGAGGGTAATACCGAATGCCATTATGGATTATCCGCGTCCGTGATGACGGTTGGCCGGTGCGGCCGGACAGGTTGGCCGTTGAGCATGGCCAGGGCGATATCGGCGGTCTTATCCGCCGCCCCGGCGCTGCCCAGTTCCCGGCGGACCTGCCCCAGTTTTTTTCTGATCCGGGCTTCTTTTTCCGGATGGTCCAGGATATCACCGGCAGCCAGGGCAATTTTCTGTGGATGCGCATCCTGCTGCACCAGCTCGGGCACCACCCGCTCACCCGCGATGATATTGACCAGGCCGATATGGTCCACCCGGACAAGCGCACGGCCCAGCAGATAACTAATGGGCGACACCCGGTAAATGATGATCATGGGAATTCCGTAAATGGCGGTTTCCAGCGTAACGGTCCCGGAAGCCGCAATGATCAGGCGGCTTTGTTCAAACACCCGTGACACTCCGCCGGGCGCCAGTGCGATCCGACAGGCACTCCGATAAGGCGCGGCCAACGATGAAACCCATTCGGGTCTGACGGAAGGGGCCACGGAAACCAGAAATGTCGCCTTTGCATAGCGTTGCTGCAGGATACTGGCGGCCGCCAGCATCTCGGGAAGGTTTTTTTCAATCTCCCCCCGCCGGGAACCGGGCAGAAGGCCGATGACAAGGTCGGATGGATCCGCATCAGACGACGCGGCCGGTTTCATACCGTCATAGATATCCATGAGGGGATGGCCCACAAACGTCACCGGCACGTTGGATTTTCGATAAAATGCCTCTTCAAAGGGAAGGATCACGGCCATATGATCCACATTCTTCCGGATCTGCCGGATGCGGCCGGACCGCCATGCCCAGATTTGCGGACTGATATAGTACAAAACCGGAAGAACGTGTTTTTTGGCGATGCGCGCCACGTGAAAATTGAAATCGGGGAAATCGACAAGAACAACAAGATCGGGCCGAAGCGCCTTGATTACCTGCTTTACCGCCGCCAACCCCCGGATCACGCCGGGCATTTTCGAAAATACTTCGGTGATGCCCACCACGGAAAGATCCTCCGCGTCAACCAGAATCCGGACCCCTGCCCGGCGCATACCGGCACCGCCGATGCCGCAAAAAAACAGATCCGGGTCCCGTCGTTTCATGGCCGCGACCAGCCCCGCGCCATGGGCGTCTCCGGACGCTTCGCCGGCGATGATCAATACGCATCGGGAATTGCTTTTATTCATATCCATCCGGCCGAAACCTTCTAGTTTACCTTGCAAACATTTTACCGTTTTGCTTTATCGCGAAATCCAACGGCTGCTTTCCTGGATCTGGCGGGTGATGGCCATGGCGATATTAAGGGCATCCCGGCCCATGCGGCCGGTGACCTCGGGGGCCTGCCGGGTCCGCACCGAATGAACAAAAGACCGGATCTCATCTTCCAGGGCATCCCCTTCGGTAAAATGGCTTTCTTTGATTTGCATGCCCGGGATCAACGCCTCTTTTTGGTCTTCTCCGGGCCAGACATGCACAATGGAGCGCTTGGCAAAATCAAGACTCACATAGCCGTCTTTTTGAAACAGCCGGATTTTACGTTCATTCTTATTGGCGATCCGGCTGGCCGTGACCTTGGCTACCGCCCCGTTTTCAAACTCGATATGAGCGTTGGCGATATCAAGACTATCAGATACCACCGGCGCGCCGATGGCATGGGAATAGCGGATTCCCGAACGGACAAAATTGAGTATGAGATCAATATCATGGATCATCAGATCCAGCACAACGCTGACGTCGGTTCCACGCTTCTTGTATAAACTCAAGCGGCTGGATTCGATAAACAGGGGTTCTTTTACGATTTTCCGGACCGCCACCACCGCCGGATTGAACCGCTCCAAATGCCCGGCCTGGAGAATCAGATGACGGTCTTCGGCAATGGCGATGAGTTCATCGGCTTCTGCCACACTTCGGGTAATGGGTTTTTCCATCAACACGTCAATACCGTTTTCCAGAAAGACCTTGCCGATCTCATAATGCAAGGGCGTGGGAGCCACGATGCTCACCGCGTCCACCTTGTCGAGCAGATCGGTCATATCATAAAATGCCGCGGTGCCGACGTTTTCTGCCACGGCATCGGCCTGCTGCCGGTTCGTATCCATTACTCCGACGAGCTCGACGTCATGCATCCGGGAATATTTTTCCGCGTGAAACTTTCCAAGGTAGCCGACGCCCACCACCGCGGTTTTTATTTTTTTCATCCTGCGTCTTCCTTTCCGGCCGCGCCGTTGTCTTACGGTGCGGCAAACCCGACCATGGGGTTTATCTTTCCAATATTGTTTATGATTTTACAAAAAAACTTTTTGGGATTTGATCATTTTTGTGTTGATTACTGGTTTTCAAGATCCGTCACATCATTGATGGCCGTGATGGAAATCCCCCATTGGTCGGCAAGGGCGACCATCTCTTCCCTGTCGAACACCATGGATCGTTCGGCTTCCAGAACCAGCGCATTAACGCCGGCTTCATGCATGACCCGGATGGTTTGCGCCCCTACCGCGGGAACATCGAACCGGAAATCCTGAATGGGCTTGCAGACCTTGGCTGCCACGGCGCCGTTTTTACTCAATCCGCCGCCTCTTAGAATGGTACTGTCGGTTCCGTCAATGGCCTCCACCGCCAGCACGCTTCCGTTTCCCACCACTACGCATTGGCCGATATCCAGATTGCCAATGGCTCTGGCAGCAATGAATCCCTGCATCATATCCGGGATCTCGTCTTTTCGGGGCTTCCGACGGGTCCAGATACCGGCCGGTGCCAGCAGCTCCGGCAGCAGAAACGTTGAAGCGCAAACATGAATCCCCTCTTTTTCCAGCATATCGGCAAACGCCCGCAAGATCCGGTCGTCATGGGTATCTTTCCGCATTCCCGCAATCAGGGAAATCGCCTTGATATCCGGCCGGAGCTTGGTAATGGCGCCGACCTTGGAGACGGCTCCGGCCATCACCACTTCGGAAATCCCGTTTCTTTTGAAAAACTTGAGCAACCGCTTAACCTGGCCCAGGTAAAGGGTCTCTGCGGCCACCACATGATTGGCCAGTTCAGGGTCGGTTTCGTCGTGATACCCCACGGCATAAACACGGTATCCCTTTTGGGCGGCCTTTTGAGCAAAAATCAGAGGAAACCGTCCGCTGCCGGCAATCAAGCCGATCCGCCTGTCCGTTTCCTTATGGTCGTTGACTGTTTCCGACATGCCGTCTTTTTTCCATACCTTCACGGTGGGGGTTACCGTGTCACGCCGCGCTGGGTGCTGTTCATGAACTCCACCAGTTTCATCACTTCGGGAGTATTGTCGACCTCGGCGGTCACCCGATCCACGGCTTCCTTGACCGTCAGTCCGATGCGAAAGATGATCCGGTAGGCTTTTTTGACCTGGGAAATGGTTTCCGGCGATAATCCCCGGCGTTGCAGGCCCACCTTGTTGATGCCGTGCAGGGTGGCGCGATCGCCGGCGGCGATGACAAACGGCGGGATATCCTTAACAATGGCGGATTTCCCGCCGATAAAGGCATAATCGCCGATGCGCACAAACTGATGAATGGCCACCAGGCCGCCCACGGTAACATAATCACCGATGTCCACATGGCCGGCAAGGGTCGCGTTATTGGCCATGATCACTCCATTGCCCAGCCGGCAGTCATGGGCCACATGGGTGTAGGCCATGAGAAAACAACCCTCTCCGATTTCGGTGACGCCCCCTCCGAATTCGGTCCCTCGATTCAAGGTGGCAAACTCGCGGATGATGGAGTTTCTGCCGATTTTCAACCAACTCTCCTCGCCTTTGAATTTGATGGCCTGGGGATCCGTCCCTACGGACGCGTACTGATAAATCTTGCAATCCGGTCCAATTTCTACAAAATGATCAATAAAGACGTGGGATTCAATTACAGTTCCGGATCCAATGCGCACATGATCCTTGATGACCGTATACGGCCCGATACTTACATTCTCGCCGATTTCGGCCTTGGGGTCGATAATCGCCGTGGGATGAATCATTTTCTACCTCCGATCAGCACCATCAATTCCGCTTCCGCGACCCGGCGGTTTCCCACGAAAGCATCCGCCGCCATTTTGATCACGCTGGAACGCTGCTTTTTAATTTGAATTTCATATATCAACTGATCGCCCGGTATCACCGGCAGCCGGAACCGGGCCTTATCAATGCCGGTAAAACATACCCGGTCATGCACTTTTACGGGAAAGGTCTTGCACAAAAGAAGGGCGGCGGTCTGCACCATGCCCTCCAGGATCAGCACGCCGGGCATGATGGGTCGGTCCGGAAAATGTCCCTGGAAAAAAGGTTCATTTATTGACACGTTTTTGAGGGCCACGATCTTTTTTTCGGGCAAAACATCGGTTACCCGGTCCACCAGAATAAACGGATACCGATGGGGCAGCAATTTTAAAATATCTTCGATTCCAAGAACTTCTGTCATTTTAGCGCCTTTCGGCCGGGACGTCGTGGTTTCAGATCTCATTGGTCAACGCTCAGGTTCACGATTTCAGGCCTCGATCCGTTCGGCCGGAGCGTCAGCTGTTCGCCTCAGAGTCCTTTGCGGCCGCGATTCGGCTCACAAGCAACACCCCGCCTCACTCAGGTTGCCTAATCCGATCTCTGGTCTCCGGCGGCCGGTTTCAGACCTCATTGGTCAAAGTTCAGGTTTGTGATTTCAGGCTTCGATCCGTTCAGCCGGAGAATCCCGGCTGCTTGCCTCAGAGTCCTGGCGGCCACGATTCGGCACGCAGCCGGGATTCTCCGGCTTCACTCAGATTGTCGACATCAAATTTCCGGTTCCCGATTTTGATTTGTTTGGCCATGCGCCAGATCCAGGCGTTTTTCCATGTCGGCGATCCGTTTTTTGAGTTCCGGCAGACGGGGAATGATCTGGTGAACCCGCAACCAGAGAGGATGCGGCATTTCCGGAGTGCCCGAAACCACCGCGCCGGCGGGAAGCGATCGGGCTACCCCGGCCTGGGGGCCGACAATGGCCCGGTCGCCGATGGTAATGTGCCCGCCGATGCCGGCCTGTCCGGCTATGATCACATTCCGGCCGATGGTGGTGCTGCCGGCAATGCCCACCTGAGCCACAATCAGCGTATTTTCACCTACAACCACATTATGGGCGATGTGCACGTGATTATCGGTTTTAACGCCCTGCTTGATCCAGGTTTTCCCGAAAGTCGCCCGGTCAATGGTATTGCAGGCCCCGATTTCCACATCATCATCAATAACCACAATGCCGACCTGGGGAATTTTAACCTGTTGCCCGTCGTCGGCCACAAAACCGAATCCGTCACTGCCGATCACCGTGCCGGCATGAATGATGACCCGACTGCCGATTTGACCATCATTATAAATGGTTACATTTGGGTAAATTTCCGTGTCCCGCCCGATTTGCACCCCATCGCCGATGATCACCCCGGGATGGATTCGGCTCCGGTCACCGATGCGGCTGTTTTTACCGATAACCGCATGATGGCCGATGAAAACATCCCTGCCGATGGTTACCTCTCGACCGATCACCGCTGTAGCGGCAATACCCGGCGCGGGCAGGGGCTGAGAGAAAAAAAGCGGCATGATCCGGGCAAACGCCAGCCGCGGATTATCCGTCTGCAATAAGCAGGCCCCGGTTTGAGCGGCAAAGTCACGGGGAACCAGAACGGCGCCGGCACGGGTTTTATCCATTTGTTTGAGGAGCCTGGCTGAATCGGCAAAGGTAATGTCATCGTCTTTTGCGGCATGGAACGGGGCCGCACCCCTGATGATCCGCAAGGGATCGCCGATGATATCCCCGTCGATATGGGCCAGCAAATCCGACAGCGTGATTTTCATCAAGTCCTCCCATATCTAATCTTACCAGGATTCCGGTATCAATCGGAAACGGGATAGGCCTTGTTGTAAGCGGCAATGACCGCGTCGGTGATATCAATGGTCTCGGGAAAATAAATCACCGCTCCCAGTTCAATAATCAGCAGATACCCTTCTTTCTGCCCGATATCCTGGGCCACCGTAAAAATCTCCGTTTTGAGCTTTTCGATCATCTGGTTTTCAAGATCACGGATTTCCGACTGATATTTTTTCTGCAGGGACTGGAAATCATACCGCTTGATCTCTACTTCCCGCTGGGCTTCTTCTCGTTTGTCAAGGCTCATGACCATGGCATCCCGGTTGAGTTGCTCGGTCATCTTTTCTAATTCACTGCCTTTTTCCCTGAGATCGGCCTCCATCTGGCGGCCCCGGCTCTGAATCGTTTCCTGAACCGCCTTGCCGGGCTGCGATTCCAGAAGCACCCGCTGAAAATCGACCACCCCGATCTTGGCGATATCGGCCGCCATCACCGGCATAGCCCAGATAAGCATCATCAGAACCACGCCCATCAACGTCACAGGACGTATTTTCATAAAACCCCCTTGCATGATTTAATTTATTATTGATATGTACGCAAATCAATCATTTACCATTGATCAGAAAAATCCGCCGATGGTAAATTCCCACCGCCCGGAGTCTTCGCCGGGCTCTCGATCAAGAATATAGCCTCTTTCCAGCCGCAGCGGCCCCATGGGCGAATACCAGCGAATGCCAAAGCCGGCGCTTTCCCGCATATCTCCCAAATCAAAAGAACCGCCGTCATAGGCGTTGCCGGTGTCATAAAAAACCAATCCCATGAAACCGGCATCCTTAATAATGGGGAACAGATATTCCAGATTGAACTGAATATACCGATCCCCCCCATATTCAAGGCCTTCCTCGTCTTTTGGACTGACGTCCCGCCAGTCAAACCCCCGTAACGAATTAATCCCACCAAGATAAAACCGCTCATAATCCGGCAGGTCCTTTCCGGAATGACGCCGCACATAGCCGATTTCACCATGAGCAAAAAATACCGTACTCCAAAACAAAGGATAATACCACCCTGTTTCGGCGGTAACCTTGGTAAACCCGACATTGCCGCCGATACCGGCATATTGCACCGTGGCTTTGTGGTTTGATCCTTCCGTGGGATTGAAAACACGGTTTCTGGAATCATAAACCAGGCTCAGCGACACGCTGCTCTCCACATTGCGTTCTTCGGGGATCAGCTCCTGATACGCCTCCACAACATTGGAAATATCACTGATATCATATGCATACCGGATATATCCCCTTGTATAATCCAAAACGGGATATCCGAAGCGCAGACTGCCTCCGGTGCTGTCACGGTCATATTCATCATATTCCCGCTCCCATTTGTATATGTCCAATCCGGCCGACAGGGGAATATCAAACAACCATGGTTCGACAAAACTGAGGGAGAACTGCTGGGTGCGGCTGCCGGCCTGGGTCCGGAATTCCAAAAACTGGCCCAGGCCGAACAGATTGCGCTCGGAAACGGAGGCCATGACATAAAGTTTATCAACGCCGCTGTATCCGCCGCCAAAGGTAAAGGTACCCGTTGGTTTTTCCGTGACATCGATCTGCAGAATCATTTCATCCTCTTGGCTCCCCTGTTGAGTCCGAACATCAATATCCTCAAAAAAATCAAGCCGGTGAAGGTTTCGAACGCTCCGCTTTAAGCGATTGCTGCTGAAAAGACCCTTTTCATGGATGTGCAACTCCCGCCGGATCACCTTATCGCGGGTTTTGGTATTGCCGGTGATGAGAATTTTTTCAAAGTAAACCGGTTGATTCTGCTCGATGTGAAACACGATGTCAATGGTGGTCGCTTCCGGATTTTTTTCAATTTCCGGCATGACGTCGGCTCTGGCATAGCCCTTGTCCGCATATATATCGGTCAGCGTCAACACATCCTGCCGGATCGCGTCCCGGTTGTAATAAGTTTTATCCCTGGTTTCCAGAACAGCTAACAGTTCTTCCCGGTCGATGATGAAATCTCCCCGGACATCGACCGCCCCCATCGCATACTGGTCGCCTTCCTCAATCTTGATGAGAATATGAATCCATTCCTCCTCAAATTCGATCACCGGCTCACCGATCCTGGCATCCGCATATCCATTGTTGTGATAGTGAGCCGTCAACATCATGATATCCTGGGCCAGTTGGTCATGATCGAGTTCGCCGGAAGATGTCAGCCAGGAAAAAAACCCCTTTTCGGAAGTCTCCATCAATTCTTTCAGCTCTTTGTCCGAATAGGCCTGATTGCCGTCGAAACGGATCTCTTTGATCCGCACCTTTTCCCCCTCCTCGATGACAAATTCAAGATTCGTCTGGTTGTTTTCCAGAGGCTGGGTTTCATAGGTCACCCGGACATTGTGGTAATTTTTCTCCCGATAGAGGGTCTCGATGATGCGGATATTGCGTTGTATCCGGAAAATATTAAGAATCGATCCCGAACTGATATCGATGTTCTCGGCAAGTTTTTCATTGTCTATGGCCCGGTTGCCCGTAAATAAAATTTCCCGGATGGTGGGTTTTTCCCGCACCTCAAAAATAACAATATGACCGCCTTTTTCTTTTGCAACTTCCACACGGATATCATCAAAATAACCCATCTGATAAATGGCTTCCAGATCGGCCGATAGCCGTTCTTCGTCGTACACACCGCCGGGCCGCGTTTCAATGACGCGGAGAATGGCATCGGTCTCGATCCGCTGATTTCCCGTTACACGGATTTCCGATACCCTGATGGCCTCTTCGGCGCTCAGAAGCGTTGCTCCACAGAAAAAAACGGTCCAGAAACATATCATCCAGAAACATGCGCGCATCAATTCATTACACCTTATCCAATTCCAAAAGTTTGCCGTCGACCAGGGTCATGATACGGCCCATACAACCGGCAAGCTTCATATTATGGGTGACAGTCACAATGGTCATCTGTCGCTCCTGATTCAACGAAAGCAGCAGATCATGAACCTGGACGCTGTTTTTTTGATCCAGGTTGCCCGTAGGTTCATCCGCGAGCAGAATATCGGGGTCGAGTACCAGAGCACGGGCAAGAGCGACCCGCTGCTGCTCCCCGCCGGAAAGCTGATTCACCCGGTGGCGGATGCGATCCTTGAGCCCGACCCGCACCAGAATGGCTTCGGCTTTTTGCCGGATGGCCGCGGCCCGGTCCCCCCGAATCAGCCCGGGCATCATGGTGTTTTCAAGAGCCGAAAATTCGGCCAGCAGATAATGAAACTGAAAAACAAACCCGATGGATTTATTCCGAAACCGGGCCAGGCTTCCCGAATCGAAACCAAAGACATCTTCCCCGCGATAAAAAAGCCGACCGCTGTCAGGCCGATCCAGAGTGCCCACCACATGAAGAAAAGTGGATTTTCCTATGCCCGACTCTCCCACCACAGCGATGGTCTCCCCGGCGAAGATATCGCAGGATAAATCTTTTAATATCACAATGGGTCCGGCGTTACCGTCATAGGCTTTGGAGATCCGTGTCAGACGAACCAACACATCTGCGGCGCCGGCGTCCGAAGCGACATCGGTAAATGGTTTCTCCGGCCGGAGCAGATCAGCCATACCGCAGGGCCTCCACCGGATTCAACCGCGACGCCTTGTAGGCCGGATAAAGCGTGGAAACAAAACAGATCCCCACGGCGGCGATTACGATGACAAAAACGTCCAGATACCGCAACTGCACCGGGAGAGTGGTAAAGTAATAGACATCTCCGGGCAGCTCAATGAACTGATAATGTTTCAGGACATAGCATCCCAGGACACCCAGGATTACTCCCAGCGCGGTGCCGACCATGCCGATCACCAGTCCTTTGTACACGAAAATTTTCCGCACACTTCGATCCGTGGCGCCCATGGCCTTGAGAATGGCGATATCCCGGGTTTTGCTCAACACCATCATAATCAACGAACTGGCAATGTTAAACGCCGCCACCAATATAATCAGGGTCAAAATAATAAACATGGCCTTTTTTTCCAGTTTCAGGGCGGAAAAAAAATTCCGGTTCAACTGCATCCAGTCGGTGGTCCAGTAGGGAAACCCGAAATCCTCGCCAATGGCCGCCGACATTCGATCCGCATGATAGATATCGGTAATGCGGACGCCGATGCCGGTCACCGCATCGCCGACTCTGAGCATCTTCTGGGCGGTTTCCAGGTGGATATAGGCCAGAGTGGCATCATATTCATAAAACCCCGAAGCAAAGATTCCGGTAACTTCAAACCGCTTCATACCCGGCATATGACCCACAGGCGACATCATGCCCCTTGGGGATATGATATAAACCACTGCACCTTCGGAAACTCCCAGATTCATGGCAAGCTCCCGGCCCAGTATAATCCCGGGAACCGGTGCCTCCGCCGAATCCGGAGATTCCACCCGAAGTTTGCGGCGCAATTTTTCACGGGAATATCCTTTAACAGCCGTTCCAGCCGACGACGGATCCACCCCCCGAAGCACGGCGCCGGACATGGTGGAAGCAGATCGGAGCATCACCTGGGTATGGATGAAAGGATCGGCCGACGTCACGTCCTGGCGCTTCTCCAGCTGCTGAATGATATCGCGGTACTCGGAGATTTCGCCGCCGTGCCGCCGGAGAATGACATGGGCTTCCACACCAAGAATCTGGGATTTGAAATAGGATTCCGCACCCGACATTACGGAGATCACGATAATCAGCGCCATCACTCCCACCGTCACCCCGGCCATGGAAAGCAGGGTGATAAAGGAAATAAACGCATGTTTCTGCCGGGATCGCAGATAGCGGCCGCCGATGAAATATTCAAACGCCATAGATCGTCATATCCATACCATCGTATCCGTGCGGAGTTCGTCCCATATGCGGGCGCAAAATGTGATCAAGTCTTTTCCGCGGGTTTCATATGGGGAAACAAGATGACGTCGCGAATGGAGGCAGCATCTGTCAGCAGCATCACCAGCCGGTCGATGCCGATTCCCTCGCCGGCGGTGGGCGGCATGCCATATTCCAGCGCCCGGATATAATCCTCATCCATCATATGGCTCTCTTCATCTCCGGCCGCCCGCTTGGCGAGCTGCTGCACAAAACGGGCCCGCTGGTCCTCGGGGTCGTTGAGCTCTGAAAATCCATTGGCGATTTCCCTGCCGGCGATAAACAGTTCAAAACGATCCGTCAGATTCGGATCTTTTCCGCTGCGCCGGGAAAGGGGCGATACCTCCACCGGATAGCCGGTGATAAACGTCGGCTGTATCAGATGAGGCTCAACAAGCACATCAAACAGTTTGGTCAGAATTTTCCCCGGCCCCATGGTCTGGAGTTCTTCTTTATTGCCAAAACTGATGCCGGCGGATACCGCCGCTTGCAGAAGGGCCTCGCGCTGATTCAGAATCGGGGCATCCAAGCCGCCGATGGTCGTCATGGCATCAGCCATGGTCATTCGTTGCCAGGGACCCTGAAAATTGATCGTGTTGCCCTGATAGGTGATTTCATGAGAGCCCGTCACGGAAAGCGCCGCCGTCTGGAACATTTCCTCGGTCAACGCCATGAGGTCCTCGTAGTCGGCATAGGCCTGATAAAATTCAAGCATGGTGAATTCCGGATTGTGCTGGGTCGATATCCCCTCATTTCTGAAATTCCGGTTGATTTCAAACACACGCTCAAACCCGCCGGTCACCAGCCGCTTCAAATAGAGTTCCGGCGCGATCCGCAAATAAAGATCCATGTCCAGGGCATTGTGATGGGTTTGAAAGGGTTTTGCCTCGGCTCCGCCCGGAATGGCCTGCATCATGGGGGTTTCCACTTCCAGGAAGTCCCGATCCAGAAGAAACTTCCGAATGACCTGGATCAGTCGGCTGCGCGTAATAAAAACTTCCCTGACGCCCGGGTTCATAATCAGATCCAGATACCGCTGCCGATAACGTTTTTCCGGATCTTTCAGACCGTGAAACTTTTCCGGCAGGGGTCGCAATGATTTGGACAGCAGACGGATTTTATCGGCCAGAAGGGTCCATTCACCGGTTTTGGTTTGAAACATCTCCCCTGTTATACCGATAAAATCGCCGATATCCATTTTCTTGAAAAGGCCGTAGGCCTCCTGCCCGATTTTGTCCTGTCGGATATACGCCTGCAGCTGTCCGGTTCGATCCCGAAACCGGATGAAGCTCGATTTTCCAAAACGATTGACGGCCATAATGCGCCCGGCCATGGAAATGTTTTTCGGCAAAAGCGCACCGGCGTCAGCCGGCGCCGCAACGCCGTCCAGAATGTCGCGGATCCAATGCGTTACGCGAAAATCATTGGGATAAGGATTGATCCCCGCTTCCGTAAACTCGCGTACTTTTGTCTTTCGTGCCGATATAATATCGCTGGTTTGTTCCATATCATTCCAACCCATTCCGGGTGATATTCATTCCATAAATGACGACAAGACCCATGCTGTTTTTTTTCCGCCGGATCCGATCATCACAAAAAATTCCATATGATTATGGGGCTTGCTATCCCATTTGCGTCCCGCTGTCAAGCGCAAGTGCGGATTATCTCCGGCGTCTGCGTTGAACCGCGAATCTGGACCTATTCTTTCATCCTGCACGCAACGTTATGAAAGTCAGGCGGATACTTTCTGAAAAGCGGTTACCTGCGGAAATTTAAGAATAAACGACGTGCCTTTGCCGGGTGTGCTGGAAACGTCGATAATGCCATTACAGGCAGTTACGATTCGCTGGACAATGGATAAGCCCAGGCCGGTTCCTTTGGTTTTCTGGGTAAAAAACGGGTCAAATATCGATTGCATGGTTTCTGCGGTCATGCCGCAACCGCTGTCGGTGATGGTAATTCCAATATTCTTACGATCGATCTGCCCAACGTCGACATGAATCGATCCCTGGCCGTCGATGGCCTCGTCGGCATTCAACAAAAGATTCCAGAGCACCTGGCGGATATGCTCCGGATCGGCGTGGATGTAAATTCCCCTGGCCACCTGACGGTTGATGACGATTTTCCGATGCCGATGACGCAAATCGGATTCAAAATAGGTCACGATCTCATCTGCGGCTTCGCCGACATCCAGGGCTTTGGCCCGCCCGATTCCCGGTTTCGCGAACAGCAGAAAATCGTTGATCAGAGCGCTGATCCGCTCGGTTTCCCGGATCATGATGCCCATGAACTTATCGCGGTACGGTTCATACGGAAGCTCTTCCTTGAGCACCTGAATCGAACCCGAGACCGCCGCCAGAGGATTTTTGATCTCATGGGCCAGGCCGGAGGCCATTTCACCGATGGCCGCCAGTTTTTCCACCCGCCGGATCTGCTCTTCGGCGGCCCAGAGATCGAGCTTGGCCTGTTTTTCCTGCTCCGCCAAATAACCGCTCAAAAATGCCACGGCAAAACAGGCCGCCATGGTAATCAGCATTTTGTAAATTACGTATTCCCAGGAATAGGTGGACAGCATGTATAGGGGTTCAAAACCGAAAGGATGGATAATGCCGTAATATTCGAGATCCACCAGAATGCCGTACTGAATGACGCAGATAATGGCGGTGATCATGCCGCCCCGCCTGCTTGTCACCATGCCGGCGTAAATGATAACCAGCAGGTAAAGAAATGCAAATACGCTGGAAAAACCACCCGTTAATAAAATAATTCCTGACACGGTGACACTATCGATATTGAGCTGGATATAACCGAAAAGCAGTAATTTTTTAACCCGGGGAAGAAAAAGCGCGTAACAACCCGATACCAGCAAGATAGCGATCGCGATGATATTGAGATACACCAAGGGAGTACTGAGAACCGAAATCCCCTCGTGATAAGCGGCAAGCATGGAGGAGCCGAGCAATACCGACGCAAACAGGGCCCGGAAAAAAATGAGCCATTTAATTTTACGGTACAGATCGGATTGGAACCGTTTTTCCCGGTCGATCATCTCCGTTTATAATGATCCGGCCATCTGAAAGACAGGCAGATACATGGCTATCACCAGACCGCCGATGGTGACGCCCAGAAACACCAGCATGAAAGGCTCGATCAGGGATGTGAGATTGTCCACGGCCTGATCAACTTCATCTTCATAAAAATCAGCGATTTTTTCCATCATCGTATCAATGGCGCCGGTGGACTCCCCCACGGCGATCATGGAACAGACCATTGGCGGGAAAACCCCGGTCTGAGACAGGGGGTCGGCAATGGTCTGGCCTTCGGCAATACCCGCACGGACGGTGTAAATGGCGGTTTCAACGGTTTTGTTGCCGGCGGTTTTGGCCACGATGTCAAGGGCCTCCAGGATGGCGACGCCGGAAGCGAGCATGGTGGACATGGTCCGGGTAAAACGGGCCACCGCCACTTTACGGATCAGGATGCCGATGACCGGGAGTTTAAGCATGGCATTGTCGATAAACGCCCGCCCTTTCTCGGTCCGGTAAAACCGCCGGAAAGCCCAGATAAACAAGACGATAAACACAATAATATGAATAATTCTGGCCTTAACAAACCGGCTCATATCGACCACAATCTGCGTGGGGGCCGGCAGAGCCGATCCGAAATCCGCAAACATCTCCTCGAATACCGGGATAACAAAAATCAGAATCACCGAAATTACCAGCACGGCAATGGCAATGGTCACCAGAGGATAGGTCATGGCGCCTTTGACCTGGGCCTTGAGCTTGGCCGCCTTTTCCATATAGGCGGACAGCCGCCGAAGAATCACGTCAAGAATACCCCCGGCTTCGCCTGCGGCCACCATATTGACGAAAAGATTATCAAAGTGTTCGGGATATTTTTTCAAGGCCTCGGCCAGGGTCTGCCCGCCTTCCACCGACTCCTTGATGTTTCTGATCATTTTTTTAAATGTCGCGTTATCCTGCTGGGACTGCAGAATATCCAGGCACTGGATAATGGGCAGGCCGGCGTCGATCATGGTGGAAAACTGGCGGCAGAAAATAATAATATCCTGCTGCCGCACTTTGGGTTGAAGAAAGGACACATTTTCAAACAGGTCCTTGGGCTTTTTCTTTACCTTGACGGGCGTAATTCCCTGCCGGGTGAGATTGGTCTTGACCTCCTGCTCCGAGACCGCCTCCATTTCCCCTTTTCGCACCTGGTCGCCCCTGGCGCGACCTTCCCACACAAAAACCGGCATATGACCCCCTTTATTGTGCGCTCAACCCATAAAAACACTGTGAAAACTGCAAAATGATAATAGCATTTCGAATAAGAGCGTCAAGATAATAGATAATAAAAATTATGCATCGTTGCCTTTTATCATGATATCGGTCATAAAACAATTTTTTTAATCATTTTTCAAGCACTATATCACGGTTGACCAGGGGGCGAACAAAAGACAACGACGTGGCGACACTGAGGACAAAGCCGCTAAATTTATTTCCCGGGCGGATGAACTTAATTGCTCAAAAAGCTTTTTTTTGTTAACGATATTTCATTTGTAACCTTGATTTAATTTTGTTGGATTTTGATCGGTACCGATCATGTTGGCGTTTATTTTACATCCAGTTGTGTGCCGCGCGTCTGTCAGAGGCGGTGGTTTGTCCGGAAACATCGGATTCAGCGTCATCCGGGTCCGGCAGGTTTGATAACAGATAAACAATTGCACCACGGGACAAATCGTGAAATCTGAAAACGGCTCAAATCGCGGTGAAACGCAACCGCTTACCGTAATCACCACGCACATCAACGCCGATTTTGACGCGGTGGGCTCCCTGCTGGCCGCTCACAAGCTCTATCCCGGATCGCATGTGGTTTTTCCTGGATTTCACGAAAAAAGCGCCAAAAATTTTTTCGTCCAGTCCATGGCCTACCTGTTCAACATGATCGATATCCGGGACATGGACCTGTCCAAGATCAAAACACTGGTGGTGGTGGATACCAAGCAGGCTGCCAGGATCGGGGACTTGGCGGTGCTTGTGGATAATCCCGGGGTGGAAATCCATGTCTATGATCATCACCCGGCCCTGCCCACCGATATTGCCGCAGATATTGAAATCACCCGTCCGACCGGGGCCAATGTCACCCTTCTTACCGAAATCATAAAAGAAAAGCGCATTGATATTACTCCGGAAGAGGCCACCATCATGTGCCTCGGCATTTACGAGGATACCGGCGCATTTACCTTTCCTTCCACCACGGAAAACGATTTTTTCGCGGCCGGATTCCTGATCTCCAGGGGCGCCAATCTTTATACCATATCCAACCTGATTTCCAAGGAAATGGATCCCCGTCAGGTAAGCCTCCTCAATGAGCTGATCAACGCGGCCGAGCATCACAATATCAACGGTATGGACGTGGTGATTACCAGCGTGAGCTGTGACGACTATATTCACGACCTGGCGTTTCTGGTCCAGAAAATGATGAAAATGGATAATTTAAACGCGGTGTTCGCCCTTGCCCTGATGAAAAACAAAATTTATCTGGCGGCCCGCAGCAACACCTCTCTGGTGGACGCCGGGACCGTCGCCCGGGAAATGGGCGGCGGCGGACATGCCTTTGCGGCGGCGGCGACCATCCGGGACAACACCATGGCCCAGGCCGAGCAGCGGCTGATCGAAATTCTTTACCGGCATATCAGCGTCAAGCAGCACGCCAAAGAAATCATGACTGCGCCGGCCATCTACGCCGATGAGGCTATTTCCTGCAGGGATGCCAAAAATCTGCTTTCGCGCTACAATATCAACGCGCTTCTGGTGATCCGCAAACGCAAAGGAAAAGACCATCTTGCCGGATATATTTCCCGCCAGGTGATTGAAAAAGCCCTGTACCATGACTTGGATGAGGTTCCCATCAGGGAATACATGACCACCGAAATCGCCGATGTAGACCCGGACGCGGGCATCACCGAAATCCAGGAAAAAATCATCGACAACAAACAACGGGTTCTGCCGGTCATTGAAAACGACAGGATCATGGGCGTGATCACGCGGACCGACCTGCTTAATATCCTCGTGCAGGAATCCCGGGAAAAATCCGCCGCGGCCGCAGACCCTCTTAAGGATCCTGTAATTCCCCGGACCAAGAATATCATTGCCTTCATGGAAGAACGCCTGGCGGACCGAGTGATTTCCCTGTTGCGCGACGTGGGGAAAGTGGCCCGGGAAATGGGATTTTCGGCGTATCTGATCGGCGGTTTTGTTCGGGATCTCTTCCTCTATCGCCATAATGAGGATATGGATATCGTTATCGAGGGAGACGGCATTGCCTTTGCCAGAGAATTTGCGCGGCGCTCGGGGGCACGGATCAACGCCTACGACAAATTCGGCACCGCCGTGATCATTTTTCCGGATGGATACAAAATCGACGTGGCATCCGCACGGATGGAATATTATTCGTTTCCGGCGGCCCTTCCCACGGTGGAAATGAGTTCCATCAAGCTGGACCTGTTCCGGCGGGATTTTACCATCAACACCCTGGCGGTATCCCTTAATCCCGATAAATTCGGAAAACTCATCGATTTTTTCGGGGCCCAGCGCGACATCAAGGAAAAAGTCATTCGGGTGCTTCATAACCTCAGCTTTGTGGAAGATCCCACCCGTGTGTTTCGGGCCATTCGTTTTGAGCAGCGGTTCGGTTTTAAAATCGGCAAACTGACCGCAAGCTTGATTACTAACGCCGTGAAAATGGATTTCTTCAAGCGATTGTCCGGTAAACGGGTTTTTACCGAACTCCGCCACATTCTGGAGGAGGAAAATCCAGTGGCGTCTTTAATCCGTCTTAATGCATTCGACCTGCTCAAAACCATCGACCCGGCGATCCAGTACACCCGGAAAATGAAGACGCATTTTGACTCCGCGCGTAAAGTACTGGCCTGGTATGATCTGCTGTTCACGCCCGAGACCTGCCGGAAATGGGTGGTCTATTTTCTGATTCTGATCCGGCACGCGGGAGAAGAAAATGCCGAAGCCATCTGCCGCCGCTTTGAACTGGCGCCCAAACATAAGAAAATTTTTCTCCGGGAACGAAAAGCCGCTGAGGAATGCCTGGCCCGTCTGCATCGGAACGGGCAACTGAAAAATCATCTGCTCTACCGGACCCTCAAAGATTTTCGCATTGAACTGATTCTGTATATGATGGCCCTTGCCGCCAATGAAAAAGTGATCAAGGCCATTTCCTTTTTTGTCACGGATTTGCGCCATACCAAACTTCATGTGAGCGGCAAGGATTTGCAGGCATTGGGACTTTCCCCTTCTCCCATGTTCAGCCGCATCCTGTCGGCGGTCATGGATGCCAAGCTCAACGGTGAACTCAAAACCCGCCAGGACGAATACGCTTTTCTGAAAAATTATGTGGACGGACTTTAATATTATCTCTTTTCTGGCGCTGATCATTCCCCTGCTGGTGGCGGTGACGTTTCACGAGGTGGCCCATGGATATGTAGCCCTGGTCATGGGAGATCCCACGGCCAGGAGGGCCGGGCGACTCACCCTGAACCCGGTGCCCCATCTGGATATCTTCGGATCCCTGCTCCTTCCCCTGATCCTGAAGCTCTCCGCGTCGCCCATACTCTTCGGGTACGCCAAACCCGTGCCGGTTAATTTCGGAAATCTGCGGCCTTACCGGGCCGGCGTAATCGCCGTTTCCGCCGCGGGCGTGGTCACGAATTTCCTCCTGGCAACGGTTTCCGCGGGTGCGTTACGGCTCTTGGGCGCCACCATGCATTTATGGCAGAACGCCTTATGGGAACCGGTTTTTGTTTTTCTGGCAAATTTATTGGTGTACAGCGTGATTATCAATGTTGTGCTGGCCTGTTTCAACCTGATTCCCATCCCGCCGCTGGACGGCGGCCGGATCGTCACAGTCCTGCTGCCGTCGAAGATGCAACGGCAGTTTGCCAGAATCGAGCCTTTCGGCATCCTTATCCTGCTGGGGCTTCTTTTGACAAAATCACTTGACCTTTTGTTTTCGTTTTCGATAACCCCCTTGATCAGCGTGTTGCTCGGCTTTAACCCGTTTTCGGGCTGATATGTTCAAGATAACCGCCGCTTGCGGCAAGGAGATAGTAAATGACTGAAAAAAAGCGAATCGTTTCCGGCATGCGTCCCACCGGCGCCCTTCATCTGGGCAATTATCACGGGGCGCTGGCCAACTGGATCACCATGCAGGATGACTATGACTGTTTTTTCTTTGTGGCGGACTGGCACGCCCTGACCAGCGATTATGAAAATCCGGCCCACATACCGGCGTTCACCCGCCAGATGATCGTCGACTGGCTCAGCGCGGGTCTGTCTCCCGAAAAATGCACCCTTTTCGTTCAATCCCATATAAAAGAACATGCCGAGCTGTTTCTGCTGCTGTCCATGATCACGCCCGTTCCCTGGCTGGAGCGGAATCCCACCTACAAGGAACAGATCGAGGCCCTCAACAACAAGGATTTATCCACTCTGGGGTTTCTGGGATATCCCGTTCTTCAGGCCGCCGATATCATCATCTATAAAGCCGACGGCGTCCCGGTGGGCATCGACCAGGCCCCCCATATTGAAATCACGCGGGAAATCGCCCGACGGTTTAATTACCTGTTCCGCCCCGTCTTTCCGGAACCGGCCACCATCCTGACCCAAACATCCAAAATCCTGGGCCTGGACCGCCGGAAAATGAGCAAAAGCTACCAGAACGCTATTTTTCTTTCCGATACCCCCGAAGACATTTACGCCCGGACCGCCATGATGGTCACAGACCCTCAGCGCATGCGCAAATCCGATCCCGGAAATCCGGATGTCTGCAATGTATTTGAATTTCATAAAATCTATTCTGATACGGAAATGGTGGCCGCCATCAATGCGGATTGCCGCGCGGCCGGCATCGGCTGCGTGGAATGTAAAAAGCTCATGGCCAAAGCACTGATCCATGCTCTTGAACCCATCCGGGAAAAAAATCGGTATTTTATCGAACATCCTGACCAGGTGGACGCGGTTATGGCGGCGGGCCGGGAAAAAGCCGGCCGGGTGGCGGCTGAAACCCTGACGGAGGTAAGGGCCGCCGTCAGATTATCCTGATGGGTCTGGAATGGACGATCGACGCTATGAAATCAAGCTGGAGAATATTTTCGAGGGTCCCATGGACCTGCTGGTTCATCTCATCAAAAAAAATGAGGTGGATATCTATGACATCCCCATTGCGTTAATCACCGATCAGTTCCTGTCGTATCTGGAATGGATGCAATCATCATCCATGGAAATGGCCGGGGATTTTCTGGTCATGGCCGCCACGCTGGTCCAGATCAAATCAAGAATGTTGCTGCCGGATACGGCAGAAGACGGGATAACCGACGACGAAGACGACCCTCGTAAGGCCATTACCGGCCCGCTGATCGAATATCTGAAAATGAAATCCGTGGCCGGACAACTCGGCCGGCGCCCCATTCTGAATGCAGACGTGTTCGGCCGACCCGGCGACCACCGACAGTTTGTGATCGATCCCGGCGATGCCATGGTTCAGGCCGATCTTTTTGCGCTGGTTCAGGCATATCAACAACTGATGGAGCGGACATCCGGTCAAACCGGCATCCACATCACCCCGGAGCGCGTCTCCGTCAAGGAGCGGATGACCGAAATCGTCGCGGCCATTGAAAATAAAGGGACCATCGCCTTTGGGGAACTTTTGGGCGGCCGGTACCAGAAAATAGATATTGTCGTCACGTTTCTGGCCCTTTTAGAACTGGTCAGACTCAATCTCATTCATGTGATCCAGGGCGAAAATATCGGCGAATTGCGGCTTTTTTACAAATGACAGGCCCGTAAAAAAAGTCGGATGTGCCGCTTCGCGCGCCTTTCAGAGCGGTGGTCCCGAAATTCACAATCGCTCTCAACATCGACGTTTACGGCTTTATCATCAAAACCGATGGGATTTACACAAAATGGAAAATCTCAAATCAATCGTGGAATGTCTGTTGTTCACGGCGGATGCCCCGCTGACCATGGAGCATTTCAAAAAAGGTTTGCCGGACGCCGACCCCGCAGCCATCCGGCAGGCCATATCGGAGCTGATGCAAGAACACACTGCCCGAAACGGCGGATTTTCACTCCATGAAGTAGCCGGCGGTTTCCAGTTCCGGACCCGGCCGGAATACGCCTCATGGATCCGACAACTGTTTCAACCCCCTGCGCCGAGGCTCAGCCGGGCCGCCTTGGAAACTCTGTCCATCATCGCCTACCGCCAGCCGGTGCTGCGCAGTGAAATCGAACAGGTCCGGGGGGTTAATTCCGGCAACACCATTAAAATCCTTCTGGAACGTCGGCTCATCCGGGTTCTGGGGCGACGGGAAATTCCGGGCCGTCCTCTGGTATATGCCACGACCCGTAAATTTTTAGAAACCTTTGATTTAAAGGATTTAAAGGATCTGCCCGCCCCGGAAGAAATTGACGTATCAACATCCGCCTCTCCGGGATTCGGCCGGGATATCCCACCGGATACCCAAACGCCGGATGCCGAAATATCGCCTGATAACCGCGTATTGCCCAGAACATTAATAAATTCCGGGCAGCGAGCGGAAAAAGACCCGTGGCCATGAACCAAAAATGTGCTTGACTTAACTGGTCAGGCCCATTAAACAATATACAGATCACGGGCGGTTAACTCAGCGGGAGAGTGCTACCCTCACACGGTAGAAGTCGGAGGTTCAAATCCTCTACCGCCTACCAGGAAAAATCAAGGGCTTGCAAAGAATCAATCTTGCAAGCCCTTTTTTAATGGGTTTTGCGGTGCCATACCTCGCGCAAATATTCATATTTTCAATTGTTGACTGGAATATATCTAATTTTCGATAAATTAAAAAATAGGGGAATAGCCTCCCCGAAACCGGGAACCGGTTTCGGGAATAAATGGATGAAAAACATAAAAAAGCCCGGCGGCGGGAAAATCGGAATTGACTTTTTGTAGCATAGAGACTACATTTTTATTACAATGGATGCAGCGCCCAGGATCATAAAGGAATACATTGCTGAAGACGGGAAAAATTATTTCAGGGAATGGTTTGACAGCCTGAAGGATATCCGCACCCAGGTAAAAATTGATATCCGGATAGACCGCCTTCGTCTTGGCAATTTTGGGGATGCAAAAGGGGTTGGTTTTGGCGTGCATGAATTAAGAATACATTCCGGGCCAGGCTTCCGGGTGTATTTCGGCCTTGATGGAAATACCCTTGTTTTGCTGCTTTGCGGCGGGGATAAAGGGGCCCAAAAAAAGGATATCCAAAAGGCCGTGGCCCTGTGGAAAGAATACAAAGAGGGTGTTTAAAATGGCTACCGTGGATTATGAAAAAGGATTGATAAACCGCCTGAAAAATCCGGAATACGCTTCTGAATATCTCAATCAGGCATTAAAAGAAGGTTCCCAGGATTTATTTATGCTGGCACTGCGTGACGTGGCAAAAGCCAAAGGCATCACCCGCACGGCCAGGGAATCAAATCTTAACCGGGAATCCATGTATAAAATGATGTCTGAAAACGGCAACCCGAATTTATCCAGTTTGAATAAATTGCTGGATAGCCTAGGCCTGACCTTGAATATCAGCACGAAAGAAAACGCGGCATGATATACCCTGCCGGAGGGGTAAGAAGGCGGTCTGTGGGTCCAGTTGTCGGCATGGCTGGGCCATTTTTTCAGGGGGATATCAACATAATTAAAGATTAAAAACTATTGCCAAAATGCTACCAAAACGAAACAAAAAGCCTGAAAAACCGCCACAAAAAGAAAAGCATGTTACTATTTGATTTTATTGCATTTTATTTGATATAGCTTTTTATTGGCAATGACATCAAACACCCTTACACGGTAGAAGTCGCTTGCTCAGATCCTCTACCGCCTACCAGCAAAAATCAAGGGCTGCGGAAAAAAAACCGCAGCCCTTTTTATTTTTGCGTGACCGGATGATGACCGTTTCCGTATATCTGGATCCGAAAACACGATAACCGACAAAAGAAGCGTGACTTCTTCGGATCACGACGCCGTGCGCTTGTCCATGATCTTGCGCTCCTGGGCCGTCAGCACGGCTTTTCGAATGCGGATCACTTTGGGGGTGACTTCCACCAGCTCGTCTTCCCGGATGAATTGAATGGCTTTTTCAAGGGTCATGGGCATCACCGGAGTCAGGATCACGGCCTCATCCTTTCCTGAAGCCCGCATATTGGTCAGTTTTTTGGTCTTGCAGGGATTGACGGTTAAATCATTTTCCCGGTTGTATTCGCCGATGATCATGCCTTCGTAGACCGGTTCTCCCGGACGGACAAAGAGCCTGCCCCGGGCTTCGAGGTTAAACAGGGCAAAGGCAACGGCCTGGCCCTGCCGGTCCGACACCAGACTGCCGGAAAACCGTTCCGGGAAATCCCCCCGATACGCTTCATATCCGGCATAGGAGGTGTTCATGATGCCGGTTCCCCGGGTATCGGTCAGAAATTCGTCCCGGTAACCGATCAGAGCCCGGGACGGCACCGAAAACGTAATATGCACCCGTCCGTTGTCCAGATGGGTCATGTGGGTCATGATGGCTTTTTTCCGCAGCAGCTTTTCGGTGACAATCCCGCTGAATACCCCGTTGCAATCAATATAGAGCGTTTCGATGGGTTCCATTTTCACCCCATCGACCTGACGGTAAATCACCTGGGGCCGGCCGACGCAAAGCTCAAACCCTTCCCGCCGCATGGTTTCCACCAGAATCGCCATCTGAAATTCTCCCCGCCCCTTTACGATAAAGCTTTCCTTGTCTTCGGATTCCTCCACACGAATGGCCACATTCAGCAGGCTTTCCTTGACAAGGCGCTCCCGGATTTTACTGGCCTGCACCAGATGGCCGTCTCTTCCGGAAAAGGGCGATGTGTTTTTCATAAATTTCATAAAAACGGTAGGCTCATCCACCACAAGCCGCGGCAGGGCGGCGGCCTGATCTTCATGGCAGATGGTATCTCCGATGTGGAGATCGGTGACGCCCGCCAGAACGATAATATCACCGGCATCCGCCCTCGGGGTTTCCACCAGGCCCAGGCCGGAATAGGTCTGAATCTTGGAAACCTGAAGAGGAACGGGAATCCCGTCTGCCGGGATGCAGACCAGATTTTCCCTGGATGAAACCGATCCGTTCACGATTTTGCCGATGGCCAGACGTCCAAGGTAATCGGAATAGCTTAAATCAGAAACCAGCATTTGAAACGGCGCGCCGGGCGTCGATGCCGGCGGCGGGATTTCGCCTAAAATCATGTCAAAAAGCAGATGAAGATTAGAGCCCGCATCATCAGGGTTTTTCATGGCGATCCCCCGCTTTCCAATGCAATACAGCACGGGAAAATCGAGCTGTTTTTCATCGGCATCCAGGTCGATCAGCAGATCATAGACCGCATCAAGCACTTCCGCCGGACGGGCGTCATCCCGGTCTATTTTGTTGATGACCACGATGATGGTAAGGCCGGAGCGAAGGGCCTTGTCCAACACGAAGCGGGTCTGGGGCAGCGGACCTTCCGAAGCATCCACCAATAAAATCGCGCCGTCGACCATGGACAACGCACGTTCAACCTCTCCTCCGAAATCCGCGTGGCCCGGGGTGTCAATGATGTTGATCTTCGTGTTTTTCCAGTACACCGCACAATTTTTCGCCGCAATGGTGATGCCCCGCTCACGCTCCAGATCCATGCGGTCCATAAGACGCTCCTGAACCGCCTGTCCCTGGCGAAAGACGCCGCTCTGGGCGAACATGGCATCCACCAGCGTGGTCTTGCCGTGATCCACGTGGGCGATAATGGCGATATTGCGGACAAAATCGTTATTCACTTTTTCTCTCATTTAATCTCCTGTATGTAATGCCGGACAGATCCGACGTAAAATTTGCAGAAAGGACACCATCTGCTCATAAAAAGCAAGACCAAATATTTGTAAACCGCCCCTGTTTGTGCTTGACAGGACGTTTCGTCCATGCGATTTTCAGATGTTTCTTAACGTAAACAACACTATAAAGAATGGCAACAGGACAATCGCCCGTTTTTGCCACTCATGGAGCGGTGTGTTAGTGAAAAAACGACTTCCTCGCAGCATGCGAATCCTTAATGGCGGTTAGCAATACCATGACCCGTCCAAAAACAAACCCTGTCTGTTTCTCCAAAAAAAAATCTTCCTTCGTGTTTCCTTGCCGGAACAGGGGGGCCATTACGGTGGAATACGCTCTTTGCATGGTAGTCGCCGCCTCCTTGATGATAGGACTTCAGGTTGTTTTCCATACTATGGCGCAAGAAATCATCAATGGATTTAAACATATAATTTTTTCATTTCCGAATATTTAAAATAAGTTAAAATTCATCTGCTCCCGCGATAAAACGATTGATCACCGCTCATTCAAGAAGGAGGGGGGAAATGAGCTGCAAACGCATTGTTGTCTTGCTGGTGGGGCTTGTCTTTCTTCTTTCATCAGGAGCAGCCTCTTCTGAGGATTTCCAAAAGTTTAGCGGACATTTCGGCGACGACTCACTGGTGCTGGCTGAAACCGCGGCAGCCCCCGTAACGGTGACACCTCCTGCAACGGTACCACCGCCCGTTACCGTTTCGCCTCCGGTAGCGGTTCCACCCCCGGTTACCGTTTCCCCACCTGCGACAGTTCCACCTCCTGCAACGGTTCCCCCTCCCGTTGCGGTTCCGCCTCCCGTAACCGTTCCGCCCCCCGTGACAGTCCCGCCTTCTTCGACGGCCGGCCCCGGGGTTTCCTTATCGCCCGGGATTCCGGGGGGCGCTCCTGAATTCAGCGGGCTCACAGAAGAGGAACGGGCAGGACTTTTAGACGCCATACGACGCTTTGCCGAAGGAGACCATACCGCTTTAAGCGATATCGTAAAATACACCGAAAATATTCCTGGAGGAATGTATGTATTTGCACAAGCAAGCGGCGGAATTGGGCTCGGTCCCAGTGGCTTTGGCGTTAAATTGGATTTTCTATCGGCAGGCTTGAAGATTAAAAAAAATCATGACGGATCCGTGGAAATCGAACTCGCCGGGCAACTCGGCGTTGATCCCGGAGCTGAGGTTGCCGTGGGGGCTTCTGCCGGCGGGGGGTTGCGCGCCGGTGCTTATGTTAAAATCAAGGAAGATGGCCAAACAATTTATTTTGGCCAGAAGATCGGCGCCGGTGTGAGTGGAGAGGGGTCTGCGAAAACTCCCGGCTTTGGCGTATTTGGGAAATATGGGGTGGATGGATCCGCAATGGGCGGGTGGGAACTGGAGATGCCGGTCGAGGATTACACTAATCTGACCCCGTTTGATAGAGCATTAATGTCAAACCCGGCCTATGCTGCCTATCTGGCCAAAACCAATAAGGACATCGGTCTCTACATCACCGCAGAGGTGAAAGGTTCTCATGGGGGAAGCGTCGGCGTCCACGCAGGCGGCGGAGCAGGAGCAAAAATAGCAGGAGAAGGTGGAATCGGGTGGGAAAGCGAAGGCTACAATGTCATTCCAGACGGATGGGACCGTATAAAGCTGCTCTGGTACTGGCAGAACACTCCCCATGGCCCGCATTCGATCATTATCGTTACAATCTATTATCGCCAACCGGAGGTAACGGCATGAATCGCATAGCACTCCTGTTTTCGTCGGCAGTCTTGTTGTCCGGGATTTTTATCATGGCCACCTTTCCCCGAGAGCTGCATGCACAGGATGACAAAATGGTCCTTGCCATGTTCCCAAGCCGCACAGCCTTGCAGGCCTATGATTTTGATCCCGCTCCCGTCTTGATTAAGGTTGGCGAGAGCATTCCAGAAAGCATCGCCTTTAACATTCCAATACCTGCAAAAGAATGGCGGCGCATGCCCATGGAAGAATTTTCTTCCGGCGCCAGGATCCTGGCCGGCTTTATCCATCCCAAGGGCCCGGATCAGGGAATGATTCAAGTCGTGGCATACCGTCCTCCCTATGAAATGGCGCCCAACGATTGGCTGTTGTATACACTGCAACAGGAAGAGATGAAAATCATCACTTCAGCGGGAGAAGGACCGGAAGGGCCTGGACCTTTTTTTGAAGCACTGGCAGTCTCCGAACTGCCCGAGGGATCTTCCGGGGACCCCCTGATGATGCGAGCGGCGGTTTTCCGCAACGGCGATACCTTCGTGCTGGTCCGATGCATGGCCTCATCGCCTTTTTATCTGGAGACGGCCTATTATTTCGGTCTGACGATTCATCGTTTTGAATTTCAAAATCCCCAACTTCCGGTGCTCATCGGTGAATGGGAAAACCGCTGCCTCAACACGTATTGTTTCACCGGACCAGCGACAGATTTTCTTCCGGTCGCCTCCGATCGGGATGAAATCGCGGAACAATCGCTTCCTCTTGCGTTGAAAGGGGTTCGGACCGGGCTTCTCAATATCAAGATTATCCACAGTCCTTTGGCGGAAAAGACGCCGGCGCAGATGCGCATCAATAATCTTTTATACAACATGGTGGAAAAAAGCGGCATGTCCTTTGACAAGGATCTGGTGGCCC
Organism: uncultured Desulfobacteraceae bacterium; assembly: GCA_964598885.1. Taxonomy (GTDB): domain Bacteria; phylum Desulfobacterota; class Desulfobacteria; order Desulfobacterales; family Desulfosalsimonadaceae; genus SURF-33. The sequence goes on from CAZRES010000006.1 coordinate 36,921, forward strand.
TGAAGGGCGAACATGAAAATCTTGGCGGTACCGCCTATTACGCCCGCAACCGGGGTTTGGACGCGGACAAAACCGCCATTGAGTTCTTTGCGCTCTCATGGGAAGGCGATGATTCCGCGGTCCTCATTTACATGCTTACGGACGCCAGAAAGAAAAATCCCGTTGCCTGGATGGTGAACAAACGCACCTTTGAAATCATCAGTCAGAGTTTTTCTTATAAATGAGACGTGCAACCGGCCGTGACTATCAAAAAAAAATTGAATCCGGAATCGATCCCACCTGGTGCCTGTTACGGATGCTTCACAGCAATTGGGTTGATTCCATTACTCCAACGCAACAACTATTTTTAAAGGAGGACGCCATGATCAGGAAAATGAATGACCGGATACTGAGAACCTATGTTTTTTGTGCTTCGAAAAAGCAGGATTTAAAAGAGGCCACCCGCCGGCACCTAAAAAATGAACGCGGCGCGGGAACGGTCGAATATGCAATGGTTATCGCCGTTGTGGTGGTTATGATCATTCTCGCCACCGCGGTTATGGATACGCCGGTGCGAGATTTCTTCGAGGGTGTTATTAAAAAAGTCAGATCAACGGCGAAAGTCTGATTAGAACCAACACATTAAAAACTTATTTAATTTTGGCCAGTCAGCAAAAATCGGGATGTTGATAGATTCTGTTTTGTCACGGGCGGGCCAAGTGGCCCGCCTTGCACGACTGCCGGCACGGCTCTTCTGCAGTGCGCGTTGCGAACTTTATGCCCGGTTACTATTTTGAATTACGATACGAAACAAGATTCCAAAAATAAAAAACCAGCGTGTAAAAAACGACGGTTTGTCGGCCAAGACGGTGCGGCAGCGGTGGAGTTTGCGTTTGCGCTGTTGGCTCTTTTACTGTTTTTTGCCGTATACATGCAGTATATCCAGATTTTTCTGGTGCACGAAAAACTCGTATTTACGGGATACACGGCATCACGGACCCATGCCGTCAGAGGAGAAATTCCGGCTCGTCGAGCCGCTGAAGCCATTGATAACGAAGCCCGGCTTGTCTTTGCCTCAAAGGTCATCCGCCTGCGCAGAGATCTCCCGATTCCGGAGAAATTCAGCAATATCTTCCTGGCTGGCGGAGGCAGGTTCAAGATCACGCATGAATCTCCGTTTTTTGATGAGCTTGATTTGAAAAACAAGCTGAGAGGAGATAATTAAACCGTGTGGCGCAAAACCAGCCGGCTGCATAACCAGAACGGTTCTATTACGGTGCTCATCGCCCTGCTGCTGCCCATCCTGCTGCTGATGCTCATGCTGGTGGTCAATATCAACCACCTTATTTTTCAAAAAATCCGACTCCAGAACGTTGTGGATGCCTGCGCGCTGTCGGCCGCCGCGGTTCAGGCTGCCGGCCTTAATGAAATCGCCGACCTGAATCGGGACATGATGGCCGAAAGCCGAAAAATTCTGCGGATACTCTCCAGCGGCATCTGGCATAGCTTCGGTCAGGCCCGGAAGGCTAAAAATTTCTTTTCCAATGACCGAACCGGGGTCATTGACGCGATTTACAGGTATCAAATGGAAGCCAATGGCTATTATGCGAACCAGGCCGATCGGGTTGCCCATCAGGTCAAAAAAAAGAATCTGCCCCAAGCGTTTTTAAGCGCCCGACACAACACCAGCCGACTTGCCGGATTCAAGCCCCTTAAAAAATATCCTTATTTTTTCCGGTTTTTTTCCGCGCCCGACACATCCAAGGCGCCGCCTTTTCCGACGCGCCGATGGCGGAATCCGGACAATCCCAAGTATGCGGGCTCCCATAACGGCGTATATTACATGCTTGGCAAACGAACGCTGCCTCTTTTTGCTTCGTTCATGGTTCCGTACCGGCTGGAAAAACGCTCGACCGCCATCGCAGATTACGACATCCTGCTGCCGGCCCATGATTTTCCGCTGGCCAACACGCTGTTTGGAGGTGTCCCGGCTTTACGGGCAAAAGCTACCGCCAAGCCGGCCGGCGGTTATATATCCAGCGGAGTTCCACGTTATCGGCCGCTGCTTGTCAATTAAAAAAACTGTTTACTAACGTCGAAGCACATGAAAAGACCGAACACCGCCATAACAGAAATGACAGCGGATCAAATCTCATGTGGGGAGAAAAATTCCAGAGTCCATAACCCCCTCGGCAGCCAAAAGGGGCAGGTCATCATCGAGCTGGCCCTGATGATGCCGTTTCTGGCCGTAATTCTTCTGGCGCTGGTGATCGTTTATGAGCTGAGCGCCAAGCAGGTGAACACGATGGAAACATTGCGCCAGGAAATGCGGGAATCCATAAATGCCGCCGCTGCCGGCCCGTTTCGTCCCGACACCGAAAAAATGACCATCTGGGTGCATATTCCGGGGAAAATGAAAGAAATCTTCAATACACCCTTTATTACCCAGGATCTGAAAATTGACTATTATAAAGGGTCGTATCACGGCTATAAGCTGACCCGATATCATAACCGTGGCAGAAGAATCCGAGAAATCAACTATTAAAACCGGAGTATAAGCACATGTCGAACACAAAGGCGCTGATGATTTCGCTGCTGGTATCTGTTTTTGCCGTAATCCTGCTGTTTTTCTATATTGAGGGCCGGGAAAAAAAATTGTTGGAAATGATCACGCCGATCCAGATCGTCGTGGCCGCCAAGGATATCCCGGAAGGCGTGCGCATTGATGCCAATTCCGTTGAAATGGTCGAACTGCCGCAAAAATACGTTCAGCCCGGCGCCATCAGCGACGTGAAAAGGATTGTCAATCGCAATATCAACGTACCCGTGCTCAGAGGAACCCAGTTGCTTGAATCCATGTTCATCGACACCCGGGCCGAAGGAATCGCCGGAAAGATCCCGGCCGGCAAAAGGGCTTTCAGTATTTTCGTTACCGACGTAACGGCCGTAGGAGAGCTGATTCAACCCGGAGATATGGTGGACCTGATGGTCACGGTTGAGGTCGGTTCTTTTCAGAACGGCCAGAGTGTAAGTGAAGAAATTATCACCCGTACCGTCCTGGAAAATATATTGGTGCTGGCGGTCAATCAGACCTCCAGCAAACGACGGCTTTTCGGCCCCGCTAATACGGAGCAGGACGCTCCGGGAAGTGTTTTCACTCCCTCCGGCCCGGCGGCCGGCGACGACGAACCGTTGAAAACCCTTACCGTATCCCTGTCGCCAGAAGAGACCCAGATTCTCAATCTCGCTCAGGAAATCGGCACAGTATCAGCGGCGTTGCGCTCAAGCTGGGACGACGGCAAAAGGGAAAATCTCCCCCAGATCAGCGCCCGAGAGATTCTGGGCGTTAACAAGAATATCATTCCCCGGGCGCAGCCCGCCTGGGTGGAAATTCGCGGGGCCGAACCATTTGCCCGATATTAACGAATCGAAAATTATAGTTTATCGGCACGAAACTTGCGCATTCAGTCGCTAATCAGAATCAGCAGGAGTGAGGTGGCAATATGATACGACCTCTCATTAACATTTTGTTTTTCATTTGCATTCCGGTCCTCGCGTTTACCATCGGACCGGCATGGGCGAATCTGCCGGACCGGATAACCATTGCGGCCGGAGAAAGCCGGGTGCTGAAGACCGGATTCAGCATTGAAAAAATCGCCATCGGCGATCCGGAGATCTGCGGCGGCATTAAAACAGATGACCAGGAACTGCTCATCAATGGGAAAAAACCCGGACAGAGCAATATCTTCATCTGGGGACCTGATGAGAAAAAATTTGAAATTCAGGTAACTGTTGAAAGCAGTGAAATCAATATGACCGCCGCTGAACTTCAAGAGCTGACAAAAGATATTGAAGGCGTCAGCGTCCGCGTGGTGGGCAACCGTATCTTTATCGAAGGCGAGGTTTTCACGCATGGCGACATGAAACGGATTGAGCGGGTAATCGCGGGAATTCCCAACGTGGTCAACCTGGTGGAATTCAGCCCGGTCATGAAAGACATTGTAAAATCTGAAATTGAAAAAGCTCTGGCATCCCAGGGGATGCGCAATGTCAAAGTCTCCGTGACCAAGAACAATTTTATGCTCGCGGGCAGTGTCGTTAGTGACGCCGAATCCGCAAGGGCCCAGCGCATTGCCGAAGCTTACTCTCCGGATATCGTCAATGCCATCGCCATCCATAAACCTGCGCCGAAAACCGTAGCCCCCACCGCCCCGGCCGCTCCGGCGCCGCCGCCCAAGGCGATTCTGATTGAAATGTCACTCAATATCATGGAAATCGAAAAAGGTGCCCTGCGGGACTTCGGCATCCACTGGAATCCCGGCGGTTCCCTGGGGGCTGCGGGATCCGTTTCCAACGCGACAGGACAGTCCACCAGCTTTGCCGGATCTCTGGCCGGAACCATTTCCAATCTTTTCCCGAAAATGAGAAGAATCAATGAATCCGGGAGGGGGCGCTCCCTGATGCAGCAGACATTGATTACCAAAAGCGGGGACATGGCCACGTTCTTCGCCGGTTCCGAAATCCCCGTCCCCATCGCCCAGCCCGGCGGAACCATGTCCGTGGATTATAAAAAGGTTGGCGTGACACTCAATTTCAGGCCGGAAATCGACTACTACGAGAATATCGTCAGTTCCATAAACGTGGAGTCCAGTTCCATTACCGGCTCCGGTCCGAACGGCATACCCATTATCAGCAACACAAACCTCAATACAGTTCTCAGCGTGCCCAGCGGCCACAGCATCGCCCTGGGCGGACTGGTAGGCCAAAAGGAACTGGAATCCGAGTCCAGCTCGCCGCCCGGTGGACAGCATTCCCTGATCCAGGCCAACAAGGGCGAACGCCAGTCCACTGATTCCCGCGAGGTCATCATCTTCGTAACTCCCCGGGTCCTGAGTGATGCGGCGCCGCCCATGGAAGTTCAAAAAAAAGTCGAAGATGATTTCAAGCAACAGGAACTGGAACGGCTACGGCAGCAGGCAAGATAAACGATATGAGTGGTCATCTGATAACCATATACAGCTCCAAAGGCGGGGTCGGCAAAAGTTTTCTGGCCGCCAACCTGGCCGTGGACCTTCACATGGATACACGGGCAAAAGTGCTGCTGGTCGATTTTGGAAGGCCGTTTTCCAGCGACATCGCCTATCTTTTAAATTTAAACGATGTAAAGCGTATTGACAATCTTCTCCCTATGGCTGCCAGGCTCAATCCGGCCATGCTTAAAAGTTACGCCACCCCTCACCCGTCCGGTATTTTCGTGCTGGCGCTATCCGATGGTTTCCGGCAACTGGGGCCCGATCTGCTCAATGGACCGAATATCGACCGGGTGATGCGCCTGCTCCGGTCCCTGTATGATTATGTAATCGTTGATGTCGGGACAAAATTCGACGCCCTGGTTGAACCTGTTTTCGACCTGAGCAGCATGATCCTGCTGCCCGTTACCCCCGATTTTCTTTCCATCCGCCAGACAGCGGGTGATCTGGAACTGCTGCGCAACCACAACTTTTCCAGGGAAACCATCCGCATTCTTGTTAACCGGTTCGATAAAAACGCCGCCGTTGACCTGGATGCCATCACCCGTCAACTGGGGCACAACGCGGTAATTAGCGTGCCCTTGGATCCCGAAAGCGCCGCCAACCTCGCCCAGGGGACCTATCCGGAAAAATTTCCTCGCCATCCCGTCACCCAGGCCATTGATCAGCTTGTATATGTTTTAGTCCAGAGGCTGCGGGAAAAAACAACGGATGACAGCGACAGAGCTGACATTCCCGAATCCCCGGCCCAGGACCTGGATGTTCTGAAACGGACCATCCATGAAAAGCTGTTAGAATCCATTGATTTTAAAAAACTCGATACACAAGTCGGATCAGACCCCGACAAAATAGCGGAACTGAAAAGTATTGTATCGCATAAAATATCGGAAATCATGGACAATGAGTCCCATATTACGGATCGAAACCTACGCGCTCAAATCGTCAAGGAAGTGCTCCAGGAAGCCGTCGGCCTCGGCCCCCTGGAAGATATTTTAGCCGACGGCAGTGTTTCCGAAATCATGGTCAATGCGTGGAATGAAATTTACGTGGAACGCAAGGGCCGCCTGGAACGGATCCATAAAAAATTTTTTTCCGAACAACACCTGATCAACATCATCACGCGCATTACCGCGCCATTGGGTCGGAAAATCGATACCAGCACGCCCATGGTGGATGCCCGGCTCAAGGACGGCTCTCGGGTCAACGCCATTATCCCGCCCCTGGCGGTCCGGGGAGCCTGTCTGACCATCCGGAAATTTCCCGAAGACCAGATTGTCGTGGATGATCTCATCGGGTTCGGCACGCTGAACCAGCAGATGGTGACGTTTCTCAAGGCCGCGGTGGTGGCGAAACTCAATATTCTGATTTCCGGCGGAACCGGATCGGGCAAGACCACCCTGCTCAATATTTTGTCGAGTTTTATTCCGGAAACCGATCGGATCGTTACCATCGAGGACTCTGCCGAGCTGAAACTGCGACAGCCCCATGTGGTGACCCTGGAAAGCCGCCCCCCCAATATCGAGGGCAAGGGCGAAATCACCATTCGGGATCTGGTCAAAAACAGTCTCCGGATGCGGCCGGACCGGATCGTGGTGGGCGAATGCCGCAGCGCCGAGGCGTTAGACATGCTCCAGGCAATGAACACCGGTCATGACGGCTCATTGACCACCATCCATTCCAATTCCAGTCGCGAAGCGTTATCGCGATTGGAAACCCTGGTGATGTATGCGGGATTTGAACTGCCGGTCAAGGCCATCAAGGAGCAGATCGTCGGCGCCATTGATTTGATCGTTCAGATCAGCCGATTCAAGGACGGCTCCAGAAAAATCATCCAGGTTTCCGAGGTGGACGGCATGCAGGGCGAAATGATCACTCTCGGCGACGTATTTCTTTATAAACAAAGCGGCGAGGAAAAGGGCCGTGTCGTTGGCGATTTTTCCTCCACCGGATATGTGCCGCGCTGTCTTGAGCGGTTTACCGAACGCGGGATTCATATTCCCCGGGAAATTTTCTGGACGAGCAACTAATTACAGCGGCAGAATCACATATAACCGCATATAAGGGATGACAAACCAATGATGTTGAAACTCATCGTATTAGCGGGGCTCTTTCTGGCGGTTTGGGCGGGGATCTATCCCTGGTTGCGGCAAAGCGCGGCAGCACGAACGTCCACGCGCCCATCGGACTACCGGCAATGGATCCAAGCCAGCCTGGCCGATATGTTCTACACGGTGAGTGATCGGCGCATTGTTCAGGCACTGGCGGGTCTTATCGTCACCGGCGCAGTGCTCGGATTTTTTCTGCCGGGGAAAATCTCCCAGGTTGACCAGCTAAGGACCATTGAACGCGCCATGGAACACAATCGTCAGGACGAATACAACGAGGCCATACTGACGTTGGATGATCTCAAGAATAAACCGTCGCCGATTGTGCAAAATGAACTGGGCGTCGCTTACCTCGGTCTGGGAAATTTTCAAAATGCTGAAAAAGCATTTCAGCGCGCTGTCCAGCTCTTGCCGCATTACAGCAAGGCTCATCGGAACCTGGCTGTTCTTTATGCAATGATCGGAAAAACCACGGAAGCTTCGTTTGCCGAAACACGCGCCATGGAGTCGGACAAATTCCCGATTTCCCGGGAAAATCTTTATAATATCTCCGACAGCATAAGCGATCAGCTGATTAGTCGATTCATCCTGGCCGGACTGCTGGCCCTCGGGGCATGGCAGCTTCCCCGGTTGATCATCCGTTTTCTGCAATGGCGCCGAAGAAAACAATTCAACGACCAGATGGCCGACGGTCTGATGATGATCGCCAACGGTCTCCGGGCCGGCTTCAGCCTGCTTCAGTCATTTGAAATGGTGGCCAGGGAGGCCAGCCCGCCGGTAAGCCAGGAATTTGAGCTGATTCTGCGAGAACACCGGCTGGGGGCAAGCCTGGGCGACGCGCTTAAACGAATGGCGGAACGTATGCCCGGCTCCGATACCCGGATTATGGTCAACGCCACCCTGATTTTGTTGGAATCCGGCGGCAATCTTCCCGAACGATTTGAAACCCTGTCTAAAACCATTCAGGAACGAAAACGGATCCAGATGAAAATAAAGACCATGACCGCCGAGGGAGAAACCCAGGCATATATCCTGGCCGTGCTCCCCCTGTTAATGGCACTGGTATTAAACAGCATGAACAATGAAGTCTTCCGCCTTATGTACACCACGGTACTCGGATGGATGATTTTAGGCCTGATCGTGTTGATGGAAATTGTCGGCCTTGTCTGGATGCTCAAAACCGTCCGAGTCAAGATATGAAAACCATTCTTCATTTTTTTAATGCCGTTAACTCAGAAGGTTGCTTTTATAAGAATATAACGGGCCTGAACTGTTTTTGATCATTGAAACCAAACGTGGGGATTATGATATGGGAAAAAGGAATTTAAACGGTATCATCATAGCTGTTGCCATGATGAGTTTATGCGCCTGTGCCGGCTCCCACAGACCCAGTGCGCCGGAAACCGCGGCTGCTTCGGAAACGGCAGTAATCATCGTCAATCATCAGACGTTTACCGATGAAATCATCACGTATCCGGGTCCGGCCGTTGTTGTTTTCCATAACAATCAATACTGGCAGTCCCTGGACATGAAACGCCGCATCGAATGGCTGGCGGAAAAATATGAGGGCCAGGCCAAGTTCGCCGTCTTCCACTGGCAGATAGCCGACGACCCTTCCCGCTTCCGCCTTGAAATGCTGCCCACGGTGATATTATACCGGAACGGCAATGAAATCGACCGCGTCAAGGGAATTCCGCCCGAGGAAAAAGACAGAGTCCGTTGGAATGACGACATTGAACTCTGGTTTCTGAAAAACGCCCTTCAACTGGAAGGTTCTCAGTATTCCTCTGATTTTACGTATTTTTTCCGAAACGATTATAAACTGCAGGTGGGCAATTATTAAAGGAAGGATCGTCATTGACACGCGACGCCGTAGTAGCTTTCAATAAACAATTATTCAAAGCCTTTCAGCAGAGAGGGGTCAAAATCGGGGCGGTGCCCGACCTGGAGCAGCGCCTGATATCGGATCATCTGATGGCGCAAGGGCTCGTGGATGGGGGACAGGTCAATGCCGTACTGGAAGAAATTACGGGTATTCAGGCCTTAGACCCCACCTTTGTATCTTTTGATCCGGCATTTATCGCCCACATCACCTGTCTGGTTCCCGAGTCCGTGGCCCGCCAGGAGATTGTTTTTCCGGTCCGGCATGAACATGACTATATTCATCTGGCCATGGCCATGCCCCAGGACGCCGATGCTCTCCGGCGGCTGGAAGCGGTGACCGGATCGCGTATAACGCCTTACTGCTGCAACAGCGTCGCCATTGCCGCCTGTATTGACAAATATTACAGCGATCGCCCCCCGGTCGCCGATGCCCTGTCCGAAACCGTCGAAACCTTATTGGATGCGGCTGTCAAATCCCTCAACCGGCTCAAGACCAACCGGGCCGATCCTATGGCCCTGATCAACAACGCGGACCTGATCCGGCTGGTGCAGCATGTCATGAATGTTTTGGTCAAAAGCGGCGCCAGCGACCTTCACATGGAGCCTCGGGAGAGGGACTTCCGCATACGCTTCCGCAAGGACGGCGTCATGCAGACCGCCTGGACCTGGCCGTCGATTTTCCGCGGCGTGATCATCGACCGCCTGAAACTGTTGTCCGGTATGGACCTGAATCAGCATACCCTTCCCCAGGACGGCAGCATCAATTTCGGCCTGATCAAGGACCGGACCGTGGATATCCGGATATCGGCCCTGCCGTCGCTTTACGGTGAAAAAATCGTTATGCGGATTCTGGAGCGGGATAAAAAGCAGGTTACTCTCCAGGAGATGGGCATGGAGCCGAGGGATGCGGCACTGCTGGAAAAAACCATCCATCACCCCACCGGTCTGATTCTGGTGACCGGTCCCACCGGTTCCGGTAAATCAACAACGCTGTATGCGGTGCTTACGGAGCTAAATACGGATGCCGTCAACATCGTTACGGCCGAAGATCCTGTGGAATACAAACTTGACGGCCTGACCCAGGTCAGCTGCTCGTCTGATACCGGTTTAAGCTTCAAAGATGCCCTGCGATCCTTTTTGCGCCAGGATCCGGATATCATCATGGTGGGGGAGATCCGGGATGTGGAGACCGCCGATATCGCCTTAAAAGCGGCCATGACCGGCCATCTGGTGCTTTCCACCCTGCATACCAATGACGCGGCCGGAGCGATCAACCGATTGGTAAACATGGGAATTCCACCTTACCTGGTGGCATCGGCCCAGGTCACGGTGATCGCCCAGCGGCTCATGCGCCGGCTTTGCGAAAAATGTAAAATCCCTTACATGACCGAAGTTGAAACACTTCACGCCATGGGCATTGCCGTCGAGGATAAAACCTTGTACAAAGCAGCCGGTTGCCCGGAATGCGCCGGCACCGGGTATCATGGCCGGGTCGGAATCTATGAGTTGCTCCAGGTCACCGACCGCATCGTGGAACTGATTTTAAAGGACCAGCCCGCCCAGGCCATTAAAGACGCGGCTGTGACCGACGGTATGATAACGCTTCGCGACGCGGCCGTCGCCCGACTGGCAGCCGGCATCACCACCATCGAGGAAGTGCTTCGCGTCACCATTGAGGCATAAAATAAAAAACAGGAACTATAATCATGGGATTCATTAAATTAGCGGCTTTCCTGCTTTTTTTCGGAAGCGTTTTTTTTCTGATCCACGGCCTGATCCGCCTGAGCAGAAGCGCTGAACCCGCCGGAAAATCCGGTTTGGAAGACTTTGAGATTCCGGAAGAATCCCGTTCCATACTATTGTTTAAGCCGTTTTACGGGATATTTCTGCCTCTGATTGAACGCCTGCCCGTTGACGGGTACCGGCAACGAATGAAAAAATACGCCATTACCGCGGGCCTTGAAAACGATATCAGCGGCAATGACATCATTGGCTTTCAATTAACGGCCATGCTGATTTTCGGTATTCTGGGGCTCCTGGTGTTTGATAATATTCTCTATATTCTGCTGGCGGCGATTTTCGGATTGGGCTATCCCTATTTATGGCTTTCCGATAAAAAAAAACAACGGCAGGAAAAAATAAAACTCAGCATGCCCGATGTGGTGGATATGTTATCGCTTTCCGTGGAAGCCGGCCTGGCCTTTAACGCGGCGGTTCAGAAGGTGTGCGATGTCTACCGTCACGACAAGGATCCCTTTGTGGTGGAACTCTACCTCATGGACCAGAATATCAAGCTGGGCCGATCCCGGGATGACGCATTAAAAATCATGGCGGAACGGGTACAGGTTCCCGAACTCGATTCCTTTTCCTCGATTCTCATCCAGGCCAATAAAATGGGTTCCAGCATTGCCGACGTGCTCAAAGCCCAGGCCGACCGGATGCGATCCGAACGGTTTATGAACGCGGAAAAAATCGGCGCTCAGGCCTCCCAGAAACTGCTGGTTCCCATGATGCTTTTGATTTTTCCCGTCATCTTCATCATTATTTTCGGCCCATATTTGATCCAGTTGATTATGGGATAGCCACGACGGCAGGAATATTATCAAATGTCCAGAACGCTTTACATTATCCGCGATGGCCGGGTGGAATCGACCCTGGAACCGAAAAACGGGATCTATACCGTCGGAAGAGATCCGGCATCGGACATTGTTTTGTCGGACCCCGCGGTTTCCAAAAATCATGCGACGCTGTCATTTGAAGATGACACGATTATCATCAGGGACAACAACAGCGCCAACGGCGTATTTTTCGCGGGCGAAAAAATCACCGAACACACATTTTTTGACAATTTTGAAGTTGAAATCAAACCGTTTATCATCCGATCCGCCGGCGCCGACGCCGCTGCCCCAGGTCCGGCCGGAGAAAAAAACCCCGGCTGGCCCTCCGTTAAACTCACCAATATCAAGATCAGTGTATTTGCACTGGTGGCCGTGATCATGCTGGGCACCCTGCTGATCGGATATCTCCCCCTCAAACGGGAAGTCGCCGACATCCATCGGAGGGAAATCCTCAAAAACGGCATTGTTCTCAGTCGCTATCTTGCGGAAATGAACCGCCCGGCGCTGACGAAAAACCAGTTCGATCAGGCCCGTATTTCTCCGGTTGAGAAAGAAGACGGCGTGATCTATACGTTTGTGGTGGACGCCCACGGCAGAATCGTCGCTCCTCCGGAAAAACAGGGAGATTTTTTCAACTGGAAAGGTCTGACTCCGGCCCTTGAAGGCAATGGGCTTGTTATTGACGACGGCCCCCGGGATGAAAAAATCATATATTACCCCATTACGCAGGGCGGCCGGACTCTCGGGGCCGCCATTATCGGATTCGCCCATTCCCATATCGCGGAAAAAACGGTTCCGGGTTTCGGCGTAAGCGGTTATTTGTTTCTGATGATCCTGTTCGGCATCGGCATCGCTATCGCCTATCTGCTGGTCAAGGCGTTTTTATCTCCCCTTAGACAACTCCATGAGGAAATGGAGGTCGCCATCAAGGAGGGAGGCGGTCGCCTGAATTTTGAGGCACCGTATCCGGAAATCGACAATATCAAGCGTACCTTCGAACGTCTGCTCATGAGAAAGGCCTCTCCTTCAGATACGCAGAGGCCCTCTTTGCGGGAGCCTTCGAAAAAATCGCCGACCAACAAACCAATTTTTCATGATCCGATTCCCGGTGATGAGAATGCGCCTTTGCCGTCGCCCGATCCGAAACCATCCATGTCGGCCCGTCTAAAGCGGTTAAAGGCCCCCTGGTGCGTCATCGACCGGGAAAACTATACTCTTTCCGGGTTTTCCGACGATTTCTCCGGGACATTCGGACTGGCCGGCTGCAAAAACGGCATGCATGTGATTGAAGCCTTTGACACGGATATGGTTCAAGTGGTATCCCAACTTATGGATGCCCCCGCGGACGAAGAAATCACGCTGGATCATCCCGATGGAAACCATCTGTTGCGGCGCATTTATGATCCCACGGAGCCAACCCATATGGCTCTGATTTTAGAGGATAAGACCTGATGAAAGCGACAAAACCGGGCGGCGCATCAAGCCCTGTGTCTGGCAAACTGATCGTTTTGGACGGCCCGGACCGGGGAAAAACCTTTAAACTGGAGACCGGCAGACAATATCTGGCGGGCCGGTCCGAAGAATGCGATATCCGCATTGACGCGTCCGACAAAACCGTATCCCGCAAGCACGCCCTGCTCGGCCTTACCGGCAATACCCTGAAAATCGAAAATTTGAGCCAGACCAATCCGGTCCAGGTCAAGGGGAAGGCTGTTTCCAGCACCTCCCTTAAACACAAGGGCCAGTTTCATATCGGCGCCGGTCTTTTCGCTTTTGAGGCATCCGGACGGCCGGATACGGGAGGCGGCGGGAAATCGGCGCCCGTAAATCTCAAAATCGTGATTCCGGCCGCCCTGATCCTGGTGGTCATGATCTTTTTTTTGATCGCGGTTTCCGGAGAAAAAAACACCGCCGGTCCCGGCGACATGGAGATCACCCGTCCGGCAGAGATCCAACCCGATTCACCACCCATGGACCTCCCGGAGCGGGCCCTTCTCCATGAAACCGGAATTGTTGTTTCCGATGCAAAAAAAGAAAAGGCTGACGCCCATTTCCGCCAGGGCATGTTTTTTTACGATACCGGTAATCTTTCCCGGGCTGTTGAGGAATGGGGCCGGGTGATCGCGATCTGGCCGGACCATCAGGAGGCGCAGACGTGGTTTCTCCGGGCGGAAAAAGAGCTCGACGACAAGGTGCGGGAACATTATCAGAATGCCATGATGCATTACAAATACATGCGGTACCGGGATGCGGCCCATGAATTCGGCATTGTTGTGGAGCTGTCCCGGAACCAATCAAGCGACCATTATATTAATGCGCTGCGTTATCTCAATGAACTGCAAGGGAAGTAAGGCGGATGCTAAAAATAAAGGTTTTTGAAAACGCCCAGAGCTTTTTTGAACGGCAGGTTTCAGCCGATGCGGATCTGCGGATCGGCCGGGCGCCTCACTGCGATCTGGTGCTCGACAGCAAGCGGATATCAAGGGAGCACGGCCGGATTTACCACGCAAACGGCGCCTGGCATATTGAAGATTTGAAAAGCCAGAACGGCATTCGCGTCAACGGAACAAAAATCACCTCGGAAAAACTGCAACACGGCGATGTTATTCAGATCGGCGATTATCGGCTGGAAATCACCACGTCATCCATCGCCCCCGCACCCGCCGCGCCTTCAGCAGATGATGATCGCACGGTTCTGCTTCATACCCCGCCGGAATCGGATAAAACCATCCTCGGGGATCGATATTCCGCGTCCGGGCCGGCCGCTTCGGAAGGCTTGGCGGATAGAATCGCGGGCTTGCCGGCAAAAACCAAAATTCTAGGAGGCGTTCTGGCGGTCCTGGTCCTGCTGATGCTGGTGGTCCTCCTGCTGCCGTCGTCGGACAAACCCTCGGATCCGGAAGCGACCCTTGTCGCGGCCGAGCAGCAAAAAACCGATACCATGATGGACGCCGAAGCCAAGCACCAGTTAAATGTCTATCTCCAGAGCGGCCAGGAGCAATTTGAGGCCGGCAATTACACTGAGGCCCTGGTGCGCTTCCAGGCGGCGCTTAACATGGACCCCGGAAACGCGGAAGCCCTTGAATACATGCGCCGGAGCCGGGAAAAAATGACGGAACTGGAAGAAATGCGGCGCATGGCCGCCGAGGCCGAACAGCAGCGCATAACCCGGGTCAACGCAATATTGGCCCGGAGTCGTCAGGCAATGGGCGAGGCCGAATATGAAAGGGCATTGGAAATGCTGGCCGAAGCCGAATTTCTCGCACCCGGGGAAGCCGCCATCCAAACCCTGAAAACCGAAATCCAAACCGCCATTAGGACCGAAAAAGCCCGCGTCGCCGAAGATCAGAGCCACCAGCGGGAAAATCTGGCCCTTCTCCGGCAACACTTTGCCGCCGGCCAGCAGCATTATGATCAGGGCAACTATTTCGAGGCCCTCCAGGAATGGAACCAGGTGCTGGCCATCGACATGGACACGCCCGAAAGCGCTCATGTCCGGCATGCCATCGTTCATCTGAAAAAACAGATGGAAGACGAAGTCCGTAAGGATTATGATAAAGGAAAAACTTTTTTCTCCAATAAAGACTATACCCAGGCCATGCGGCATCTGCAAAAAGTGAGCCTGGTGGAGCCGGATTATGAGGATACCAGCCGGATGCTGGTCGAAGCGACCCGCGAGGTCGAAGCCACGGTCCGCCAGCTCTATCAGGAAGGCCTGGTTTACGAAGGCATCGGCCAGCGGGACCGGGCTGCGGGAAAATGGCGCGAAGTTCTGCGCGTCATGCCAGACAAAAACAATATCTACTACCAGCGGGCCGAAGACAAACTCAAGTAGAATGGAAAAACCGTATCATCATGGATGACGATAAAACACGGATTCAGTCGGTTCTTGGCCAGAAGTATGAAATCCGCGACCTGATTCAGGCCGGCGGCATGGGGCAGATTTTTCTCGGCGTGCACAAGGCACTGGATAAAAAGGTGGCGATCAAGATCATCCACCAGGAACTGGTGAAAAACGAACATTTCAAGTCCCGCTTCTACCGGGAGGCCAAACTGGCCGCCGGACTGGACCATTCGGGAATCATCGATATCTATGATTTCGGCTCCAGCGATGATTTCGACTATATCATCATGCCGTTTATCGAAGGCGAAACCATCGAATCCCGCCTTAAAAAACAGGGCCCCATGGACCCGGCCGAAAGCACGGCCATGATGATCGAAATCGCTGACGCCCTCCACTATGCCCATTCCCGCAATGTCATTCATCGCGACATCAAGCCGTCCAATATCATGTTCGACCGCCAGGGCAAAATCGTCATCGCGGACTTCGGCATCTCCAAAATGATGGGCGACACCGATCTCACCGCGCCCAACACGGTGCTGGGCTCCCCCAAATACATGAGCCCGGAGCAGATCAAGGGGCAGGAGGTGGATGCCCGCAGCGATCTTTACAGCCTGGGCCTGGTTTTCTATGAAATGCTCACCGGTTCGCATCCGTTTAAAGGGCGGGACACCAGCGCCATTTATTATGCCCAGGCCCATGAAATTCCCCCCCGGCCGGAAACCACACGGCCCGAGATCCCGAAAGATTTAGGCAGCATTATTATGAAGCTGCTGGAAAAATCGGTGGAAAAACGCTATGCCGACGGCAATCAACTGCTGGCGGATCTGCGGAATTATCAACAGGGCAAGCCCCTTGCCTCGGCCGGTGCGGAACAGGCCACTCTGGTAAACGCCCTGGCCGGAAACGATGACGCCACCATGGTTGACGGCACCCTTGTGGATGCCACCATCGTGGATGCCACAAGGGTTGACGTCAACCGTATAAAGAAAACCGCCCCCCCGGCGGCCGGAATATCGCCCGGAAACCATGCGAACTCACCGGAAGGCACCCGCATAGTGCCCCCCGCTCCTTCAGCGGGCGCTTTTTTCAAACGTCGCGCCAAAATTCTGGCCCTGGGCGGCACCACGGTTTTTTTGATTCTGATTGTCGTTATAATGCTGTTTTCCGGTCCTTCGGGTCCGGATGACATGACCCGGACGCCCACGGAACCTGATATTGCAGCCGTCCCGGATGCCCCTTCCGCCACCGGCAGCTCCTCCCAGGACATGCTCCCGGACCGCCCGGCGACAACGGAAACCGCCGTTTCGATCCCGGATGAATCCCCGGGCGAAGACGCAACGGCCGATCTTGCTTCGCTTCCTTCCACCCCTGCGTCGTTTCTGGAAGCGCTGGCCGCCGTTGGCAAGGGAAGGCCGGCAACTGATTTTTCCCTCTGGACCGACCGGCAGACCTATCGCATCGGAGATACCATCTCCTTTTATTTCGAGACCGGCAGGCCCTGTTACGCCATAATCCTGGGGAATACCACCGACGGCGAGCTGGTGCAGATCTTTCCCAATCATTACACCCCCGGCCAGTTCGTCCAGCCCGGCCGGACTTACTCCATACCCGACGACACAATGGATTTCGATCTGAAGGTTTACGGCTCGGTCGGCCAGGAAACCGTCATCGCCCTGGTTGCCGATCAGCCGTTTCAAATTTTCGGCTCCTCCTTTTCCGAAACCGACCCGTTTCTTTCCATCGGGCAGAATGATGCAAAAGCATCACAGTTGCTTACCAATATCAGCGCCATCACTGACCGCGATATCGCCCAGCAGCGCATGACATTTATGATAACCAATTGAGGTGTGCCATCATGAAAATCCAATCGATCTTATTTAGCCTCTGTTGTTTCTGTCTGGTCTGTTTCGGCATGAGCGGACCGGTCGCCGGCGCCTCCACCAAAGTGCTGATCAATATTGTCGAGGAACAGGGGGATGCCGCCGGCGCGGCCATGATCAAGAGCAGTGAAATGCTCATTGCCCGGGAACTGCTCCAGCATGATTTCGAGGTCATGACCTCCGACGAATTGTCGCCCCGGCAGGGTCTGTCCGAAAAGGAGGTCAGCGCCGCCCGATCCGGCAGCATGACCGAAATGCGAAAAGCCGCGGCCTTCAACGGCGCCGCCTACATCTTAAGCGCCAAGGCCAAAACCGTGGTAAGCGAACAAGACGTGCTGAACATGAAAATGAACAAGGCCGTGACATCGTTTGCCTACCGTCTGGTGGGAACGGCCGGGGGAAAAACGCTGGATATGGACAGCCTGACCTTTTCGTCGGCCAGCCGATCACCTCAAGACGCGGCCCACGGGACCTATCAGAAAATGTCAACCGATATCGCCCAGCGGGTCAAAGCCAAACTGCCGGCTCAATTATCGGCCAAAGACGCCAAACAACTGGCCGGCTATAAAGCGTCCGTGACCCCCAAGCCGCCGCCGATCAAACCAAAGGTGGAAAAACCGGCCATCATGACCCCCGTTGAACCATCGGCTTCCCCGGCCATAGCCGTGGCCCAGGCTCCGGCCGGGCACGGAACCGAAGCGTCGACCACTCCCAAAACCGCCGACGGTCCGGAAATCGTGATTCTCAATCCACCTCCCACCCGGGGCTTCATGCCGGTTTCCCGGCAGAAAGAATTAAAAATCGAAGGAATGGCCATTGATGCCACCGGCATCGCCGAAGTCCGCATCAACGGCGAAAAGGTCGGCCATGATCCCGAAGGGCGGTTTACTTATCCCGTGGCCCTGCGGCCCGGTGAAAACCGATTCCTGGTCATGGCGGTCAACACCGCCGGCCGCATGGTATCCAAGGAAGTCTCGGTGGACCGGGGCAAGGACGGGGAACCGCCGGATGTGGTGCTTCTCAGACCATCGGTTACCCGGGGATTTCAGGTGGCCCTGAAATCCGATGTCAAAAAAACCGTCGTGGAAGGCATTGTCAAGGACGACAGTGAACTGCTTTTTCTGCGGGTCAACGACGCCGAAGTAAACATATCCGATACCGGCCATTTCGTGCATGAGCTCGCCATCACCGACGCCGTCCGGAACATTGCCATTGAGGCCGCCGACGTCCACGGCAACATCACCCGGAAATCCCTGGAAGTGGCCCGGGGGGATGACGCCTGGGTGGAAACGTCCTCCGGACCCGGCCGGACCGGCGCCTCCTCCGGCATCAAACCCGTGCTCTGGGGTCTGGCCATCGGCGTTTCCAAATACTCCAGCTCGGCCATTGACCTCAAGTACGCGGATCAGGACGCCCTGAAACTGGAAAAATTCTTTAATGCCCAGGCCGGGAAATCTTTTTCCGAGGTTCATTTTAAAACCCTGGTCAATCAAAAGGTCACCCGCAACAGCATTATCGAGGGGATCACCCGGCATCTGGGGCAGGCCGCTCCGGATGACATCATCTTTTTGTTCGTGGCCGGCCACGGCATCAAGCACCGCCAGTCCGGTTCCTATTATTTCATGCCGTCGGACGCGGATTTCGATACGGTCCTGGCCAAGGGGCTTCGCATGTCCGATTTCGAGGAATCCATCAAGATTCTGTCCAACAACGTCAATAAAATCATCGTGGCCATGGACACCTGCCATTCCGGCGCGCTGGAAGTGGGCATGCGCAGCGGCGGCGGCGACAGCGAAGATCTGGCAGCGGCCATCAACGCGGCATCGGGCCTTTATATCCTGTCGGCTTCCAAAGCCGGTGAAGTGTCCATGGAGTCCGATCAGTTCAAGCTTGATCCGGGTTTTTCCGGGCATGGCGCCTTCACTTATGCCCTTGTGGAGGCCATGCGCGGGGCGGCGGACTATGACAAGGACGGCTATGTATCGGTCAACGAGGTGTTTCAGTTCGTGGCCCGGCAGGTTCCCCGGCTCACCAAGGGACAGCAGCATCCCTATTTCCGGATGCAGGGCACGGATCTGCCCCTGGTCGGCATGAAATAACCGTGGCGGCGATCGTACCCGGCCCCTGCCGCAAACCGTTGGATCACGGAAACAAGAATTTCATACGGTTCCGGCCGGATGAAATCATGGCAACAGATTTAAACATGAAAAGGTGATAGTTATGAAATTCATTTTGCCATCTCATGGCCGTGCGGGAATTTTCTTCCTCCTGATGGCCGCCCTTGTTTTCGCAGGGTGTGTCACCAACGCCAATACCAATTTCCCCGCTGACACCGCCGGCGCCATGGAATCCCGGTCCGCGGCCGTCGACTGGACGCGGATCCCGCCGCCGCCCCAGAACCGAGACCTGGTGGCCGTGGCCGGATTTGAAAACAAAAGCACCTATTCGGCCGACCGGCTCTGGGACACCTCCTCCAAATTTCTCTCCAGCCATCTGTTGCGTACCGGCTATTTCCGGGTGGTGGAATGGGAAGAGATGAAACGCCTGTTCGACTATGATACCTTAAGTCAGGTGGATATCGTCAAGAGTCCGGAAAACATGAAAAAAGCCCAGCGGATCCTGCTGTGCGAGCATTTTATCTCCGGCGCCGTCACCCGCTTCAATGTCAACACCACGGCCCAGACCAGCGCCTTGTCCAAGGCCAAGATCATTGACACTACCGTGCGGGTGGACCTGCTTCTCCAGAACGCCCAGACCGGCGAATATCTGGCCGCCGGAAAAGGCGAGCATACCATCCGGCAGACATTTACCAAAGGGCAGGTAGGCTCCTGGGACAGCAGCGCCGGCGATGACGCCCTGGATGCGGCCATCGGCAAAGCCCTGTTCGAGTTGATTTCCACCTATGCGGGCATCAGCCGGCGTCAGCAAACGGCCCCCCAGCAGGACGGTTCCGGGGTTCGTCTGAACTGAATTTTTTCGATATTGCTCCGGAAGCGCTCTCAAGGTTTCGTAACAGTGTCAAACGGATGCTTCCAGACAGGGATAAACATGGAAAGAGTTAAAAAATATATGATGATGGCATGCGCATGCCTGATCATCTGCTTGTCCGGACTGCCCCATGCGGCCGGAGAGAAACAGGATGAGGAATTCTGGGAACTGCATCCGACTTTTGACAATTATCATCCCGACGTGATCGCCGTGCTTCCCATGGACAATCTCACCCTGGAACCCGAGGTGGAAAACCATCTTTATAACAGCGTCTATGAGCAGCTCCAGGCCAAGGGATACCGCCGGATATCCGTGGACCGGGTCCAGGACGTCATGGCGGAAATGGGGATACAGACCGCCGGTCAGCTGCAGGGCATCAGCCTTGAGCGACTCTGTGCCACGCTGAACACCGATGCCGTGCTTCTGGGTCAGGTGGACCAGTCCGCCGCCATTCACGAGGTGGTCTACGATGCCATCGTGGTTTCCTGCTCTCTTCGGCTCATTGACTGCAAAACCGGCACGGTGCTCTGGCGCAGCGAGCAGTGGCGCACGGCTCATCGCCAGTGGCAGCTTGACCCGTTTAACGCTCTAATCAATCTGGCAGGCCATGCATCTTCTTCCCGGAAGGCCAGAGTCTCCTGGCTGGTGCAGGAAATGCTCAAAACCCTGCCCGCGGGCAAGGTGAACATTGAGCTGGACAACCTGTTGGAGCAGGCGGTGGAGATTACCAGCGAAACCGATTAACCGTACCCATTAATGACCTATACTTGTTCCGATTCATTTATTAATCTAATTAGTTGACAGGAGAGGAAAATATGCATGATTCTACGATGACAAAAACACTTTATTCCCGCTTTTTTCCGGGCAAATCCACCGCCGCCGTTTTATTCGGCATCTTACTGGTCGCGGCGTTTTTAACGTCGATATTCGGAGCCGTCAGCGCCCACGCCGCCGACACCAAGATGAAGCATACGCCGTCGGACTATTTTGTTCCCGAGCACCGGATTCAAATGGACGCGGAGGTGCGGGACCCCGGCGGAATCGAACTGGTGCGCTGCTATTTTAAAGCCGCCGGCGAGGCAGACCTGGTCTTTGTTTCCATGAAGCCGACGGGCGCGAACAAATACGCCGGCATCCTGCCCGCGCCGTCGCCTGCCACCGAACAGATCGAATATCTCTTTCTGGCGGTTAATGGCGAAAACCAGGTAGTGCGCAGTCAGACGTTTTTCATTGCCGCAGATGCCGATAAAGAAAAACCGGCCTGGCAGGATATCCCCAAGGAGGGGGAAATCCGGGTCAGCATGGAAC
>CAZRES010000007.1:0-56975 GCA_964598885.1 uncultured Desulfobacteraceae bacterium
CCGTCCCGCACGGTAATGTCACCCAGCACCACTTTTTTCGGATATTTCATTTCAGCCATTTCATCCTCCCTTTTTCATGTTAAAGTTAAAAATTGATCGTCTTCAGTCACGTTTAAATGCCTATCAATGGGGACACATATGAAATCCGTCCCCATTGATACTTCATTGACCCGTGACTAAAAGCGAACATTTCCGAAACCCGGCTCGCCGATGGGCCGCAGGGTGCTGACTTCGACGGCCATGGCCAGCCAGTTCCGAATTTCGGAAAATTTTAATACCCGGTCGTTTAACAACCTGGCCCCGCAGAAAAACGGATGGGCTTCCCCGTCGTATTTTTCCACCATCATCTGATGAAACGCCTGTTTTTCTTCTTCGGACATGGGTTTGCCGGCGGCTTGGCGCTTGCGCTCTTCGATAGAGAGCAGCACGCCGCCGGCGCTTCGGCCGCTCATGACCGATGTCCGGGCCCGCATGGTGGCGAACAGAAAATTGGGGCGATACGCCCGGCCGCACATGCCGTAATTGGCAGCCCCGTTATCCGGGCCGATGACTATCTGAATCCGGGGCACCTGGGCGCAGGAAACCGAACGGACCATATCCGAACCGTATTTGCCGATGCCGGCATGCTCGGATTCCGATCCCACCATGTATCCCGGGGACGCCTGAAGAAACAGGATGGGCAGCTTTTCATAACTGCACCGGACGATCCATTCCGCGGCCTTGCGGGCGGCTTCCTCAAAAATCACGCCGATTTTGTTGGACGCGATCACGCCCAGCGGAAATCCCTTGACCCGGATTTTTCCGGCCAGAATATTATCACCCCTGCCCGGCGCATAGTCTTGCTTGTATTCGATGAAATGACTATCATCGGCAAAAGCGGCCAGAACGGCCCGACCGTCGATTCCCTGATGGATGGAGGCCGGCAGCAGGTCATAGGCGCTGTCTTCCGGAACCATGGGCGGCGCTTCCATATACCGATGAAGATGGCAGCTCTGAGGCGGCTCCAGGGACAGAATATCGCGCACCCGGGCGATGGCTTCTTCCTGGTTCTGGCAGAAATGGTCGGCCCCGCCGGAAATATGGGTATGGACCCTGGCCCCGCCCAGGTCTTCGGCGGAAATCACCTCTCCGGTCGCCATTTTAACGAGAGGAGGACCGCCCAGAAAGGAATACGACATCTGGTCGATCATCACCGACTGGCAGGCCATGAAAACGATATACGCCCCGCCCGCGGTATTGCCGCCGGTACTCAGGGTGATCTGTTTGAGGCCCATGGCTGACATTCGGGCCATATTGTAAAACATGGAGCCGAAATGCTGGTCATCGGGGAACACATCGGCCTGCATGGGCAGAAACGCGCCGCCGGAATCGGCGATGTAGACGCAGTTAAGTCCGTTTTTTTCAGCAACAGCCTGGGCTCGCATATGTTTTTTCAAGGTAATGGGGAAATAGGTGCCCGCCTTGACCCGGCTGTCGTTGCCGAAAATCATGGTCCAGTTGCCGCCGATTTTGCCGATACCCGTCACGAGGCCGGCGCAGGGCACATCTTCGACATCCGGATAATTCATGCCAAACCCGGCAATGCGACTGAGTTCAAAAAATTCGGTATCCGGGTCGATCAGCATGGAGATCAGTTCGCGCACCGGACGCTTTCCCTGTTTGCGCAGCCTCTCCACCGCCTTGTCTCCGCCCGGCCACATGGCCTGTTGGACCCGTTCCTCCAGCTTCTTTTCCTCGTTGATCCAGAAATCGCGGTTTTCAGTGCCTGTATCCATATTGTATATTCTCTCTATTTTCCTTTATAGACGGGTTTGCGTTTGTCACGGAACGCGGCGAGTCCTTCAAGGCGGTCCTCGGTGGGGATGGTGATCCAGTACGCGTTGGATTCAATGGCCAGACCGGTATTCAAATCCGTTTCAAATCCGGAATTTATGGCGTACTTGGCCTGCTCAACGGCGATGGGTCCGCATTCGCAGATCATGGCTGCCATATTTTTAGCGCAGGCAATGAGATCGTCGGGTTCGCAGATCCGGTTTACCAGACCGATTTCCAGGGCCTCGTGGGCATCCACCCGACGGCCGGTGAATATCAACTCCTTGGCTTTTCCCTTTCCGATAAGCCTCGGAAGCCGCTGGGTCCCGCCTGCACCGGGAATGATGGCCAGCCGCGCCTCGGTAAGCCCCATGGCGGCGTTTGAAGAAGCGATACGGATATCGCAGGCCAGCAGCAGTTCGGTGCCGCCCCCCAAAGCGATGCCGTTGATAGCCGCGATCACCGGTTTATTAAGGTTTTCAATATCGGAAAAAAGGCTTCGAATGGTATAGATGAATTTTTTGACTTCCCCGGTGGTAAGCGTGATGCGCTCCTTGAGATCAGCGCCGGAGCAAAAGGCCTTGCTCCCGGTCCCGGTGATGATGACCACCCGGACACCTGTATCAAAACGCATATCAGCGATAGCGTCCTGTAAGGCGTAAAGCAGTTTGAAATTAAATGAATTCATGACTTCGGGCCGGTTCAGGGTCAACACGGCCACCCCGTCGGCGATATCGATTGTTAATACATTGTCCGACATGATCGCCTCCATGAAAAAATTTTTTTGCTAGCACCCGATATAACGGGAAATTACCAGCCGTTGAATCTCGGAAGTTCCCTCCCCGATATCGAGCAGTTT
This sequence comes from uncultured Desulfobacteraceae bacterium, assembly GCA_964598885.1. Taxonomy (GTDB): domain Bacteria; phylum Desulfobacterota; class Desulfobacteria; order Desulfobacterales; family Desulfosalsimonadaceae; genus SURF-33. Next base: position 2,672 of record CAZRES010000007.1, read on the forward strand.
CTGATCCCGGTAGAACCGCTCGACATTGTATTCCTTCATCAGGCCGTATCCGCCGTGGATCTGGACGGCGTTGTTGGCCACCCGATGCATGAGTTCCGAACAATAGACCTTGGCCATGGCCGCTTCTTTCTGAAAAGGCCGTTTATGGTCTTTGAGCCAGCATGCCTTGTAAAGCAGGTTTCGCGCGCATTCCAGTTCAATGGCCGCATCCGCCAGTTTGAAGGCCATGGCCTGATATTTGCCGATGGGTTTTCCGAATTGCTCTCGCTTCTGGGCGTATTTCAGGGCCGCCTCATAAGCTCCCTGGGCGCCGCCGAGTCCCATGGCGCCGATGGAAAGCCGGCCCCCGTCAAGGGTCTGAAGCATCTGATGAAAGCCGTGGCCTTCCTCGCCAAGAATGTTTTCGGCGGGAATACGCACATCATCAAAATAAAGCTCGGCGGTATTGGAAGCCCGCCACATCATTTTGCCGTGCATGGCATGGGTCTTGAAGCCGGGGGTGCCGTTTTCCACAAGAAAACACGTATAAATCGGTTTTCCATCGGGCTTACGACCGGTGACGGCCTGGACCGTCACCCCCAGAGAAAGTTCGCAGGCCGCATTGGTGATAAAGATTTTGGATCCGTTGATGACCCATTCATTGCCGTCGCGAACCGCCGTGGTTTTGCTGCCGCCGGCGTCGGAACCGGCGGTGGGCTCAGTCAGACCGAAACCCCAGAGGGCCTCGCCGGTGCAGAGTTTGGGCAAGTATTTTTTTTTCTGATCTTCGGTGCCGAAATAATAAATGGGGCCGATGCCAAGGGAATTGCCGGCGGCCACGGTGGCGGCCTGGGAGCCGTCGACCCGGGCGATTTCTTCCACGCCGATGATATAGGAAATATAATCGAGTTCCTGTCCGCCGTAGGCTTCGGAAACAAACATGCCGAAAAGACCGATTTCGCCCATTTTTCTGGTCAGTTCCACTGAAAAAGTTTCCGTTTCATCCAACTCGGCGGCAACGGGAGCAATCTCGTTTTCCGCGAATTTTCGAACCTCTTTCCGGATCATTTCCTGCTGCCTGCTCAGATCAAAGTCCACGCCGGCCTCCTTTTTTGCGTTTTCTTTGCATTACGCGCTGCGCAATTTTTGATTTTGCATGGTTTCGAGTTCTTTTCGTCGTCGATCCAGCTTCTGTTTGAAAGAAAGAAGATCTTTTTCCATGAAATCGAGCTCGGCTCTTCGGTTTCGGACCTCCTCGATCTTTTTATCGAAAAACATCTGACTGCGATTGATCTGCTCGATTTCATCCATCTGCATGTTTTCCATGCCGATCATTTCACCGATTTCATCCAATGAAAATCCAAATCGCTTGCCTCGTAGAATCATCTTAAGCCGAGCCCGGTGTTTTTTCAAGTAAAGCCGTTGATTTCCGGCGGTCCGACGGGGATCGATCAGTCCCTTTTCTTCATAAAACCGGATACTTGAAGGACTTATTTCCAGTTCGTCCGCCAGTTCGGATATCGTATAGGTGGTTTTTGCGGTATAATCTCGATTGGCCATTGTACGTCCTTATAAAAAGTAGTAGCTGTCCCCAATTTTTTAATTAAAGCTCACGTTAACTTTATATTTTCCCGAATGCAAGAAAAATTAAAGTTCACTTTAACTTTAATTTGCAAACGTGATGATTTTCACGTATATTTAATTTATTGCGCAACTACCATTGGTTGTATGGTTTTTCATCGGCATGCGGCATATGCTCGGATGCCGCCAACTATCTTGTAATAAAGGACTCACAAATGGAAGAAACCGTCAAAATCGGCATCAGTGCCTGTCTTCTGGGTGAGAATGTCAGGTATAACGGCGGCCACAAGCAGGATCGTTTCCTTACCGATACATTGGGACAATACGTGTCGTATGTGCCGGTGTGTCCGGAGGCGGAATGCGGTCTGGGTATCCCCCGGGAAACCATGCGCCTGGTGGGGGACGTGAAAAATCCGCGGCTGGTCACCACCAAAACCGGCATTGATCATACCCGGCGCATGACCGACTGGGCTGAAAAACGTCTCAAAGAGCTGGAAAAACAAAACCTGTGCGGGTTTATCTTCAAATCCGATTCCCCCAGTTCCGGCATGGAGCGGGTCAAGGTCTACAATGAAAAAGGAATGCCCGAAAAAAAGGGGGTGGGACTTTTCGCCGGAGCCTTTATGAAACATTTTCCTAGAATCCCGGTGGAAGAAGAAGGACGTCTTCATGACCCCAAGCTGCGTGAAAATTTCATTGAAAATATTTTCACCTTTCAGCGCTGGCGAGACATGCTGGCATCAAAACCGAAAGTAAAGCATCTGGTGGATTTTCATACCCGCAACAAGCTGCTCATTTTGTCCCATAACCCCGCCATTTACGCAAAAATGGGCAAACTGGTGGCCGGGGCCTCGAAAATAGACTTTCAGGAGGCCTGCGATCAGTATGAAGAATCGCTTCAGGAAGCGCTCCGGCTCAAAACCACCATCAAAAAAAACATCAATGTTCTCCAGCACGCCATGGGATATTTCAAAAAGGATTTAGCCTCTGATGAAAAAGCCGAACTGCTGGAAATTATCGATCAGTATCGCAGCAGCCATGTACCGCTGATCGTACCGATCACCCTGGTCAATCACTATGTCCGGAAATACCGACAACCCTATCTGGCTCTTCAGACGTATCTCAAACCACACCCCGTGGCTTTGAAACTGCGAAATCATGCATAAACCGATACACAAGGCAACCACATGACAGATTCCGAACACCCTGAATTTTTGAGCCCCTTACAGCAGCGACTGGTCAGCATTGCCCTGGTGCTTCTTGCGCTTAATCTTATCGGCGCGTTTTTCCTGGGAATTTTTCTGGTGCTGCAATGGCTTGTTGTTTATTTCGCTGATGTCCTCTGGCCACTGGCAGTAGCCGGGATACTGGCTCTGATGCTCAAACCGCTTGTCTTATGGACCGAAAAAAACCTCCGGGTCGGCCGCGTCGGGTCCATTATCATGCTTTATGGCTTTGTGGTCATTTTTCTTCTGATCATGGCTGCCCTGATCCTGCCGGTAATTTTTATCCAGGCCAAAGCGTTTCTCGAATATCTGCCCACGTTTCTGGATCAGGCAACAGCATTGATGGCCCACTTTTTCCCGGATGCATCACAATGGCTGAAGGACGCATTGGATCCGGATGCCATGCGGGAATATGTGAAAACTCTTTCCGGGCATTTCCGTAAAATCATGGAAGCCTCCCTGCCGGCCCTTGACTCCCTTGGAGACTACATGACACGAGTGTTTACGACAATTGTCGGATTTGTCGTTATTCCCATCTATCTGTTCTTTTTTCTCCTGACCGATCGGAATCCTTTGCGTTACATTGACGAACAAATTTCCTTCATCCCGGAACGGTATCGTGAAGACGTGACGTTTCTGGTCGGAGAATTCGCCAGAATCATCGTGGCGTTTTTTCGGGGGCAGATCCTCATCGGCCTGATCATGGGCGTTCTGATGGCCATTGGTTTTTCTCTGGTGGGTTTGAAGTTCGGCGCGTTTCTGGGCATTATCATCGGGCTGCTCAATATCATTCCTTATCTCGGCTCCACATTAGGGCTTTTGACGGTACTGCCCCTTGCTTTTTTCCACCAGGACGGGGGTTTCGTGCTCCTGCTTCTGGTGCTCGGGGTTTTTGTTGTGGTTCAGCTCATTGAAGGCTATCTGCTCACACCCAACATCATGGGTCGCAGCACCGGCCTTCATCCTCTGGTCATTATTATTGCCATCTTTTTCTGGGGCAAGGCATTGGGCGGTATTCTGGGCATGATCCTGGCCATTCCGCTGACGGCCTTTTTCGTGGTGGCCTGGCGTCTGGTGCGTAAAAAATATTTAAACGCCCAGCCGGAACCAACGATTGATAGTGCCTGAAGTTATGACCAACTTGATCCGTGTTAAAATAAATCCCCTTCCCGGCTTTTGGAATGCGTATGAACGGAGGAATAAAAATTGCCGGCCACGGAACTTGTATCCGGCTGATGGTTAGTAAATGGAAACTATACTTAAAAAAAGTCGAAACTGCTGGCGTCTGGCTCATGCCGACCGGGCGGCGTTCATTATTGACGGTGAAGATTATTTCCGCGCTGTGCGAGAGGCCATGTGCCGGGCGCGGAGGTCCATATTTATCGTCGGCTGGGACGTGCACAGCAAGGTCCGGCTGGTTCGAAACGGCAAATCCGATGACGATCTTCCGGAAACCCTCGGCGACCTGATCGACGAACTGGCCCGTCGGCGGAAAGACCTGAACATCTATATCCTTCTCTGGGATTTCTCGATGATCTATGCCATGGAGCGCGAGTTTTTTCCCCATTATAAATTATCCTGGCGCTCAAACGATCGCGTGCATTTCTGTCTGGACGGCGAACATCCCGTGGGCGGATCCCAACACCAGAAAATTGTGGTGATCGATGACTGCATCGCCTTTTCCGGAGGGTTTGACCTGAGCAAATGGCGATGGGATACCTCAGCGCATCTCCCGGACGACGATCGCCGAACCGACCCCGGAGGCGTGGTTTACCCCCCGTTTCATGATGTGCAGATGATCGTGGACGGCCAGGCCGCCGCGTCACTGGGCGAACTGGCGCGCCAGCGATGGTCATGGCCATGCAGCAAAAAACCTGTCCGGGTGTCGCTTGATTCCGATCATGATCCCTGGCCCGAAAGCATCACGCCTGTACTTCATGACATGGATGTCGGCATTGCCCGCACACTGCCAGCCTACAAGGACCGTGACGAAGTGCGCGAGGTGGAACAGCTCTATCTCGACAGCATCGCCGCAGCCCGTCATTTCATCTATATTGAAAACCAGTATTTCACGTCCTACCGGGTCAGCCGCGCCCTGGAAAACCGTTTGAAAAACGCCGACGGTCCGGAAGTGGTGGTGGTGATGCCCGAAAACACAGGGGGCTGGCTGGAACAGCATACCATGGATGTCCTGCGCGCGCGTTTGCTTCGCGACCTTCGCCAGGCCGACCGCTATCATCGCCTGCGCATTTTTTATGTTCGACTCCAGAAAAAACCGCATGTTTCACTCCTGGTGCACGCCAAGGTGATGATTATCGACGACCGATTTGCGCGGGTCGCTTCCTCGAATCTCAGCAGCCGTTCCATGGGGTTGGATTCGGAATGTGATCTAGCCGTCGACGCAGCTAAAACGGTAAACTGCCAAAAACAAATCGCCGACTTTCGCCGACGTCTGCTGGCCGAACATCTCGACAGTGATGCCGAGACCATCGCCGATGCCGAAAAAACGCATGGTTCGCTGATCAAGGTCATTGACGCGCTGGGCGGGAAGGAACGCACCCTGGAATTGCTGGAAGACCATATTCCCGAAAGCGTCGATCATTGGGTGCCCGACTCCGACCTTCTGGATCCGGAAAAGCCCATCGAACCCGAGGAAATGTTCGATTATTTCGTCAGCCCCGATCAGCAGAGGCCGATGATCAGGCATCAGCTCAAAGCCGGCCTGCTCATATTCGGAGTGCTTGTTCTCGCGGCGCTCTGGCGTTGGACGCCTCTTGGCGAATGGGTCGACCTTGATACCGCCGCCTCCGTCGGACAATGGATCGATGACCGTCCGTTTACGCCGCTGCTGGTGATGGCGATATATGTGGTTGCCGGCGTTGTTGGCGTGCCCATCACGCTGATGATTATCGCCACGGTGATCGCATTCGGCCCTTGGGCCGGAATGTTTTATGCCCTGCTCGGAGCCGAAATTTCTGCTTTGGTGACATTTTTCATCGGGCATCTTTTAGGACGCGACGCCGTGAAACGATTTGCCGGCAGCCGGGTTAATCGTCTCAGCAAAAATCTGGCCAGAAGAGGGATCGTCACCATTATAACCGTTCGCATCATCCCCGTGGCGCCGTTTAGCATCATCAACATAATTGCCGGGGTTTCAGATATCCGTTTCCGCGATTATGCCATCGGCAGCCTGATCGGACTACTCCCCGGCGTGCTTGCTATTGGACTGCTGGCTGACCGCATGGTTGCCTCACTGCGGGAACCAACGGTGAGGCAGATTATTTTTCTGATCGTCGCGGCGGCCGTTGCCTTATCCGGCTTATACGTGCTGCGTCTTTGGCTGCGACGCAAACGACGCCGGGAAAGCAGGTAACAATATGCGTCTGCGTATCGCTACGTACAATATTCATCGGGCCGTCGGCCTTGACGGCCACGAGGACGGCGAGCGGATTGCCGAGGTTCTGCGCGAACTGAAAGCCGATGTGGTGGCCTTGCAGGAAGTGGGCTATGATTCAGATTCGCCGTTCAACCTGCTGGCGCGCCTTGGTGAGGCGATACATGCCGAAGTCATCGAAGGCATTACCATGCACAATGAAAAAGGGAATTACGGCAATGCCGTGTTAAGCGGCCTGCCGGTCGACGCCGTCACCACTCATGATATCAGCGTTCCCCGGCGGGAGCCGCGCGGAGCCATCGAACTGGCCATTGAATGGAATGGGATTCATATCCAGATGATTGCAACCCATCTCGGCCTCCGGCCGGGGGAACGCCGTCATCAGATCCGAAAAATTCTGGCGATGCTCGATGCCTCGCCAGCTGATGTCAAAATCCTGCTCGGCGATCTTAATGAATGGTTTTTGTGGGGGCGGCCGGTGCGATGGCTGGAATCCGAATTCGGCAGACCAGCAAGACCCGCAACCTTTCCCGCTCTCTGGCCTGTATTCGCGCTTGACCGCATATGGATCAGACCCGGTAAAGTGATCGGCAACCTTACGGTGCATCAGAGCAAAAAGGCGCGCGCCTCCTCCGATCATCTCCCGCTTGTCGCTGATCTCAATTTGTAGGAAACAGAGCCGGGCTTGACAAATCTAAAAAATTATGCGAGTTTTTTCGATAGATAAAACTATTGTCACCAAACTTAATTGATATAAATGATTAAAGGTTATTATAATGAAAAAGTATTTTCTATTGAAAGGATTTATTACCAGAATATCAATTCTAATAATATTTTCCGTTTTTGCCTCCGCAACCAGCATTTCGGCTCAAAAAACGACCATGTCGGATGTCAAAAGAGAACTATCCGAAGCCCTTGAGGTTATTAAAAATTATTCCGCGGAACGACAAACCGAGGTTCTTGCCGCCATGAAAAAAACTCTGGATACAATGGATCAGCAAATCGCCCGGCTCCGTGATAACATAACCAAACAATGGGAAGAAATGGAGCCCGAAGCCCGAAAAAAAGCCGAGGAAACCTTGCGGCAGCTTCAGCGGCAAAGGAATAAAACAGCCGAGGCAGTGGAGGAAGCGCGAAAAAGCGGAAAAAGAACCTGGAACGACCTCAAAGAGAATTTCATGAAAAATTATGAACAATTCAAGAACGAATTTGAAGACGTGGATCAGGAATATGACGACGGATTGACATACTTATAACGAATCCTTGTCTCCGGATTGCCTGTCGCCACCGTAAACCCGTTTGGAGCGGGAAGCAGGCGGATAAACCTATATTTTTCAGGTGAAACCTGGAAAGGAGAAGATCAGCATGACCAGGAACAAAGAGCAATACATCGAAAATCTAAAAACAAAGTTGGCTTCATGGAAACTCAAGATCAACCAGCTTCAGGAAAAGGCGGATCAGGCCGAAGGCGAGTTGAAAACCCATTATCAACAGCAAATCGAGGAGTTGGACACCAAATATGAACTTGCCGGAGAGAAGCTGGAACTCCTCATCAATTCTTCAGAAAACGATTGGGAAAGAATAAAGACCGGAGCTGACAGGGCCTACGAGGCACTGGCTGAAGCCGTTGAACGGCTGTTTCCGGACTAAGACCATGCAAAACCAGAAACATGAACTCAAAACACTGATGATCAATGCCGCCACCGGTTTTTACCGTATGGAGCGCTACCGGGTCGGCGATTTTTTCGGTCCCGTGGACCTGGGGATTCACCTGGCTTTCAAGCATAACGCGCTGACCATCGGCGCCGGGCTTTTGGCCGGTTCCGTGTTTCCCGGGTCCAACCGCCTCCTATTCGCCGGCATCTCGCCTTGTTGGCACGGTTTTTATATTTCTTCCATGGGAGGCGCGGCCCTGGTTTTTGACAACCTCGGCATCAACATCCTCAGCCTCATCGGTAAAGCCTCCCAACCTTCTCTTTTGTATTTGAACCGCAGCCACGGCGAAGAAATCGAAGTGGAACTGGTCCCGGTTTCACCCGAACGAATCTGGGACCAGGGGCGGAAAGGGGTCTATGCCGTCATGGAAGAATCCCTCCGGATGTTCGGGTCGCGGTATGAAAAAGACCCGCGGGTTCTGGCCGCTGGTCCGGCAGCCAGTTACACCGACTTCGGAGCTATTGCCTCGGCTCCGGTAAAAAAGGGAAAACTGACTCCCATGGATACCTGGGCCGGCAGAGGAGGTTTTGGAAGCAAATTATTTCAGGAACATGGTCTTGTGGGCGTTATCTATGGCGGTACCCATATTGATGAAGATTTTCTGGATCGATCCGTGGCCGACGAATGGTTCGAGGATAAATTCAATCAACGGATGGCCGCAAAAGACATGGACGCCACCACCAAATACCGCTATGATTCGAAACTCGAGACCGGCGGCACGTTCGGCGCCAATTACGCCGGTATGAACGGGGATATCCTGGCATTTAACTACCGTACCATCTACTGGAGCCAGGAAGCGCGCCGGGATCTCCATCAACGATTTATCGTCGAGCATTACCTTAAACAGTTCAACGAAGAGACCATCAAAACCAAACAGCAGCGCAATTGCGGCGAGCCGTGCGCGGCGGTCTGCAAAAAAATGCGCGGCATCTATAAAAAAGACTACGAGCCCTATCAGTCCATGGGCCCCTTATGCGGTATTTTCGACCAGCGGGCCGCCGAACAGCTCAACCACCATGCCGACCGGCTGGGTTTTGACGCCATCTCCGTGGGCGGAATTCTCGCCTGGCTCATGGACTGCCTGGATGACGGACTGATTAAGCCCGCGGAACTGGGAGTAAAGCGCGCGCCCCGATGGGAGATCAAAAACTTTGACGTGGTGGAAGATTCCCTGCACAACGCCGAACTCGGCATGGCCCTGCTGGATCAGATGGTCCGGCCGGATGGAAAGATACCCCTGCGGTTCGGTGCCAGGAAATTGGCCCGCCGTCTGGCACGGGAAAAAGGAGTTGCAGTGCTAGACCGGTTTGTATACAATGCCTTTGCCCGTCAGGGCTGGGTGGTTCCCAACCAGTACTGGACGCCGGGCGTTTTCGCGCCCATGGCCATAACGGGCAAATATTACATGCACTACGGCCGCGATTTCCTGCCGCCCCGTGAACTGGGAAGAAAAAACGCCCGGCGCATGCTCAAAGAGCTGATATTGGACAACATGGGATTCTGTCGTTTTCACCGGGTCTGGGCCGAAACGCTGATCCCCGATATCATGGAAAACCTGTTCGGGTGCAAAGAGGCGTTTCTGCGCGCCATAACTCTTACCGCCAGCCGCATCAACAGCCGCAACGCCTCTGTTTTCTGGGAACCAAAACGGATCCGGGACACGGTGTCATCGTTTTTACAAAACAAAAAAGAAGTCGATGGCGTCACCAACGATGAACTGAATCAATGGATTGATCGTTTCGAAAAGGATGAATATGTTGCCGCCTATGATTTCTGGTACGACATGCATAAGGGCATTCATGAAATGCTCCGGGAATTCCCATCGTAAAAGGGGCTGTTGCGCAGGGATAACGCATAATATCCTCGGCTTCGGCCATAATTTTGGGACCCCCGCGCCACTTTCACCGAAAATGTTCTCGAATGTAAGATTGTCGCGATAATGATGGAAATGCGCCAAATCACCGTCAGCAATATCAGTATTGATCTCGTCAGAAAGGACATAAAAAACATCCATCTCGCCGTATATCCGCCGACCGGGAGGGTTCGCGTCTCCGCTCCTTTACGGATAAGCGATGAAGTCATCCGTGTTTTTATAACTTCAAAACTGCCCTGGATTAAAAGACAGCAGCAAAAATTTAATGGCCAGGAAAGGCCTTCTCCGAAAAAGTATAAAAATGGGGAAACCCATTATTTCCAGGGTATGAGATATCTGATCAATGTTATGGAAACCAATGCCCCGCCAAGAGTGATTTTACGGGATCATACCCATATGGACTTATATATCCGGCCGGCAACCCCTGTTTCCAAACGTCATAAAATAATGACCGAATGGTACAGGGGGCAACTCAAACAGGCGATCCCTGAATTTATCGAAACATGGGAAAAAAAAATCGGGATTTCCGTGGCGGAATGGCGGGTAAAATCAATGAAAACACGATGGGGTTCCTGCAATATCAAAAAAAAGCGGATATGGATAAATCTTGAACTGGCCAAAAGATCCCTGCCCTGCCTGGAATACGTTATTGTTCATGAAATGGTCCATTTATTGGAAAGACGGCATAATGGTGATTTTTATCATCACATGGACAAGTTCCTTCCGAATTGGAAACAAACAAAACAAGAGTTAAAACAATTTGCCATGGGCCATGGGGATCTGAATTTTTAAAAAATATCTCCGGACTGCTTTGAAATAAAATCAACAGCGGTTACGCGGACAATTTCGTGAAAATCACTGAATAAATGGAACGCAAGCGGACAAAAATCCGTATGAAGCAAAAGGCCGCATTACGCATTACCAATCTGTGTAAAGATTTTGGTAAAAAGCATGTTCTTAAAAATCTGACCTTTGATGTCCCCAAAGGCGGGATTACGGGATTTTTAGGGCCGAACGGTGCCGGCAAGTCCACCACCATCAAAATCATTGCCGGTCTGGTGGCGCCGACATCCGGAATCGTTGAAATTGAAGGCGTGAATATAAAAGACAACACCTCGGCGGTCTTTCGGAAACTCGGCATTATGTTTGAGGCGCCGGCGTTTTACAATTATCTGACGGCCCGTCAGAACTATCGGCTGTTGACTCAACTGCAGCATAACAGAGTCGTTGATATTGATTCTATTTTACACATCGTCGGCCTTTCCGGAGCCGCGGATACCCATGTGGGAGAATTTTCCCAGGGCATGCGGCAGCGTTTGGGAATCGGGCAGGCGCTCCTGACCCAGCCGGAATTCCTGATTTTGGATGAACCCACCAACGCGCTGGACCCGCTGGGACGAAAAGAAATCAAGGATTTGATTCGGCGGCTGGTCCAGGTGGAGAAAATGACCGTATTTATTTCTTCTCATCTGCTTTCAGAAATTGAGGAAATATGCACCCATGCCGTTATCATTCACCAGGGGGAAATCCTGGACGCCATCGAAATCGGTGTGTTGAAAAAACAGGGCCTTTGTACACTGGAGGATTATTTCCTGAAATTGATTGAAGGGAAACGTTGATGCCAAGGATGCGCTGTCTGTTCATGATCATGGCTTTTCTCGTATCTGGCGTCTTTTGCCCGCCGCTGTTATCTGCCGCAAAATCCGACGGGGAATTTTTTACTGTTTATGAATTGCAGGTCGAAGGCGATTTTATCGATTACCTGATGGACGATTTAAACGGCGACGGCTTAAATGACGGCCTGTTTTTTCATTCCTATCGAAGGGATGGAAAAATTGTCCGCTGTTTTTCGATTTTTTATCAACATGTCAACGGGTTTAATAAGGAAGCGGATTATCAGATCGAAATCGATCCTTATGCCGTGGTGTATGATCTAGCCGATGTGGATTCACATCCGGGCAAAGAAATTCTCTTTTTTAAAAATCAGGGCATTTTCTATTACAAGATGATCAACGGGCGGTATGATCCCACCCCCCTATTGCTTTTTGAGACCCCTTCCATCTTTAGGATTCCGGACAAGCTTTTTTTCGAGCGGATGAATTTCGCCCGGGATCTTAATGATGACGGAAATAAAGAGATCCTGGTTCCCCAATTTCATCAGTTGCTGATTTACGTTAAACAAGCGGATGGAACCTACGGGCTGACCGCTGCCCTGGATTGCCCGTTATTAAACAGCGTCACGTCGTTAACAGAGGTGAGCCGATATCTGGTTTCCACGTTTTTAATCCCCAATACCCTTTTTGTCGACTATAACAGGGATCAACGCACCGACATCGTCACCGTGCATGATGAATATCTCAAGATTTTTTTTCAAAACAGCGACAGAGCTTTTTCCAATGCCGATTCGACCATTGTAAGGTTTAATTTTATTTTGACCCAGGCCTATGCTTCAAAGCTTGGAAACGGAAATATCTACCAGCGGGATCGGTTTCAGGATAAAACCGGAATCACGACACTGGCTGATCTCAATAATGACGGATTGTTGGATATGATTGTGGAAAAGTTTTCTCATAAGGACGGATTAAATCCGAAAAAACAATTTCACATCTATTTTGCCCGCCAGGACCCGGATCATCTTCAAAATGGCGGAATTTTTAATGAAATCCCCGACCATATCATCATCAATCGCGGCTTTCAGATTCAAAGCAAAATCGCGGATCTGAATAATGACGGGAAAATGGATATCTGCATCCCGGTCATTGAAATCGGAATGTTTAAAATCATCCAGATGCTGATCACCGGCAATATTAATGTAGATGTTTTCTGGTATATCATGGACGAATCCGGACAATATCGTAGAGAGCCGGATTATGAGTTAAATATAAAGGTCGAGGTCGATACACAAAGACGCAAAATTCCGGTCTTCAGCATGGATGGCGATTTTAACGGCAACGGCCGTAACGATTTGATACGCTCCCAGGACGACAGATTAATGATTCATTACGCACCAAATGACGGCAGGCCGAAAGAAAGCGCCGATGTTGAATTTGAAATTCAAATACCCGACAACGGAAAAATGGTCAAACCGCAGATGGTCGATGCGGATAGCAAAAGTGATATGGTCATGGTATTTACATCCGATGATTCAGCCGCCGTAAACGGCAAAGTGATAATCCTGATCAACAATTAAACCCGTCTCCGGTCCCGGAGTCATAAGACTGACATGTCCAAATTACGGATATTGATAAAAATTGAATTAGAGAAAATGCTCCGAAAACGGTCCATAATCTGGATTGCGCTCGTTATTTTAGCCATCCAAATCGCCGCGGCCTTATTCGAGCACTCCACGCGCCTGGCGGATAATGATCTGGGCACCGGCTTCCAGGTCACCGCCTTTTCCCTTAAGATCTGCCTCCAGCTGCTGGCGTTAATCATTTTAGCATTAGCCTCAATGACCCTTTCCGAAGAAATCGCCACCGGAACCGCTAAAATCATTTTAATCCGGAACGTCAAACGCCGTGATTTTATTCTGGGGAAATTCATCGCCCTGGTTTTCGTAAGTACTGGGCTGGTAATGTTTTATCATCTGGTTGGTCTTGTGCTCGGGTATTTTCTGGGCGGTCTTTCGGCCATCACGGAAGGACAATTTATTTTATTTACCGCCATGGAGCTTTCCCAAGGATTTTTCGGCGGGATGTTTCTGACCATATGCGCCATGACGGCTCTTGTGGCAATGGGTTGTTTTGTTTCCATTCTGATAAAAGGGTCCGGCGGCGCCGTGGGAACAGGGCTTGTCATTTATTTTTTCATGCAGATTCTTTCCCAGATGGATCTTTTCCGGAAATATCTTTTCACGCGATACCTTTTTCTTCCCATAGACAATATGGACAGGCTGGCCGAAGGCATTTATGTGGACTGGGCCCGGCATTTCTGGTGGACTCTCGGCGTCTCGTTCGGTTCGGCCCTGGTGTTTCTCCTTTTAAGCATCCTGATTTTCCATAAACGGGATGTATGGCACTAAACTCTTTTCTCTTCAGCCCAGCAAACCGGTCAGGCGTTTTCGGATGATGGCCTCGGCTTCGGCCATGATGCGGTCGATCAATTCCTTGCAGGTCGGAATATCGTGGATTAGCCCGGCGACCATGCCGCAGGACCAGGCGCCGGCATCCATGTCGCCTTCGATCATGATTCTGGGATACACCCCCGCCACTTCTCCGAAAATATCCTCGATTTTGAGATTGTCGCCCAGACGTTTCTCTTTTTCCATCAGCCGCTCGACAGCCACGTTGTGAAGCACGCGTTCGGTGTTGCGCAGCGGGCGCATGATCAGGCGGGTGTCGAGTTCCGTGGCCGCCACAATGGCATTTTTGACGTTTTCATGCACCGGCGCTTCCTTGGTGGCGATAAAACGCGTTCCCATGTTGATGCCGTCGGCTCCGAGGGCCAGGGATGCCGCCAGGGAGCGGCCGTCGGCCTGACCGCCGGAGGCCACAAAGGGGATGTTCAGTTCCTCGGCGGCCCGGGGCAGCAGAATCATATTGGGGATGTCGTCTTCGCCCGGATGGCCGCCGCATTCAAACCCGTCCACAGAAGCCGCGTCGCAGCCGATGGACTCGGCTTTTAAGGCATGCCGCACGGAGGTGCATTTATGGATCACCGTGATGCCGGCGTCCTTGAGGCGGGGCAGATAGGGTTCGGGGTTGCGGCCGGCGGTTTCAACGATTTTTACGCCGCCGTCGATAATGGCAGTGATGTAGCCGGGATAATCCGGCGCGGTGATGGCGGGCAAAAAGGTGAGATTCACGCCGAAAGGTTTTTGGGTCATCTGGCGGCAGCGAGCGATTTCACTTGCCAGGTCTGCCGGGGTTTTCTGGGTCAGACCGGTAATGATGCCCAGTCCGCCGGCATTTGACACCGCGGCCGCCAACTCTGCGAATCCGACATAATGCATCCCGCCCTGAATAATGGGATGTTTGATACCGAAAAGTTCCGTAATGCGTGTTTTCATAAATCATTCCTTGAATTTTTTCCCCTAAGTTGGCCAAGCCGGAAAAACCATAATATGAGCACCGGCCGGTCCTAAGCTATTAAGTGCTAAACCGACATCAATACACGGGATATGGCAGCGTTAAGTTCACTCATTTTAAAGGGCTTTGCGAGACATCCGGAAAAACCATGTCCGACAAAATCGGCCAGCACGGGATCAGAGGAATAACCGCTGGTTACAATCACTTTGGCTGAAGGGTCAACAGCCAGCAATTCGCCAATGGCCTCTTTTCCACCCATGCCGCCGGCAATCGTGAGGTCCATGATGGCCACATCGAAGGGCTTCCCTTGTGTTTTCGCCGCAATGTACCTGTCAATGGCTTCACTGCCATTAACCGCGGTCTCCACGGTGCACCCCAATTCCTCAAGCATCATCGATGTGGTGCTGAGAATCATCTCTTCATCGTCCATGATCAGAACATGACAGGAAAGACTATCCGATGCTTCAGGCAGCGGCAGCGGGTCCTTGACGGGCCGGTAAAATGTCGTGTCGGCAGGGAGAAAAACAGTAAAGGTCGTTCCGACATTCGGCTCGGATTCAATGCTGATGTGCCCCTTATGTCGGTTGACAATGCCGTGGACAATGGCCAGTCCAAGACCGCTTCCCGCGTGCTTGGTGGTGAAATAGGGATCAAAAACCCGGCGGATAATGCTGGTGGGAATTCCGATTCCTTCGTCTTTCATGATCAGTTTGATGTAATCGCCGCTGAGTGTCGGGGCGACGGCTTCATCAATATCAACGACATTCCGGGCGCAAATGTGCAGAGTTCCACCCGCGGGCATGGCCTCTCTCGCGTTGATGGAAAGGTTTGAGATGACATCGGTGATCTGGCCTCTGTCGGCTTTTGCCGGCCACAGGTCGTCGGGTATGTCGAACCGGGCGGCTACATTGCTGCCCGCAAGATGAAAGCTTACCGTTTCGCAGATGCGCTGACGCAGATCAACGGTTTCCAGAACAGGTTGACCGCCTTTGGCGAAGGTCAACAGTCGATTGGTGAGGTGACGGGCATTTTCCAATGCCTGATGCGCGGCTCTCAGCCCGTTATGAGCCGGATGATCCGGAGGAAGATTAACCCTGGCCATCTCAATATTGCCGAATACGCCCATCAGCAGATTGTTGAAATCGTGAGCAATGCCGCCGGCAACCGTCCCAAGACCTTCCAGAGCCCGCATGCGTTGCCAGACTTCCTCGCTCTGCTTGCGTTCGGTAATATCCCGTGAACTGAACAGCAGCTCCTTGATGTCTCCATTCTGATCTTTCAGCAGCACGCCGATCGTCTCAACCCAGATATAACTTTCGTCGGCGCACCTGCAACGGTAGGCGACTTTATCAAGGGTCTTAAGCTCGGTGAGGCCTTTCTGAAACGCTTCGGCAATGTACGACAAATCTCCCGGATGAACCAACTCCAGGACATTTTTCCCGATCAGTGAAGCCAGATCATATCCCAGCAGAACATGGGATTTACTGACGAATCGGATATTGCCTTCCGGGTCGGTCAATGCCACCAATTCAAACAGATTATCCGTGATATTCAACAGCAATTCCGTTTGTTCGATGAGAGATTTTTCGACCAGCGTACGCTCCGTGACATCCCGGGCGACAAGGACGCCACCTGTAATCCCTTCCTGTGGATTTCTTACTGCCAGCGCCTTTACCTCCATCGGGACCGAATGACCGTTTTTGTGAACCAGGCGCGCCTCGTAACTAATTTCGTCGTTTCCCTGCTCCATGCGCTGCATGTAGAGCGTGAAAATTCGATCAATATCATCCGGATGAATAATATCGAAACCGTTTCTGCCGATGAGTTCTTCCGGCGCATATCCCAGGGTTTTCTCATAGGCGGGGGAGACATACTGGTAGATGCCGTTTGCATCTACCAGGGAGACGCAGTCATACAGATTTTCCGTGATGAGACGAAACAGTCCATCGGATTCGGCGTTTGGATCAAAGAGTGCATCCCGGTATTTTTCCGGCAGGAATTGATCGGCTTGAATCCGGAAGATGAGTTCCTGTTTTTCCTGCTCCGTCAGTCGTGCCATGAATACTTTCCGCGTGCTGTTTGTTTTAAGGGGTTCCGTACTATCTCTGATGCTCCGTTCTGTCTTATTATTACTTATTTCCCGGCAGGACTGGGGCAATCAACATCGTGCGAGGTTCGGGGATGCCCGCATGACGTATCTTCAGTTACAACGGTTTGGTGGTTCTTATCAATGGATATAGATTTGAATAAAATAGATAAAATAGTAAGATCTCAGCTTCCATAGGGTAATGTATCGCAAAAAACCTATTAAATGTCAAGTCTTAACATTTGAATTCCTTTGTGTTCTGCATCTGAACATTCGAAACGTTCCGTTGACATTCCATAGACAATTGTTTAAATGATAGTAATGAAAAGAGTTACTCGATACATTGAAAAAGCCAAGCATTTAACCAGCGTGATGATCGTTTGCTGACTCTTACGGACCAGACGACCTGCTTTGACGCCGGCGGGCGCGTAATCGACTGCAAAGGCTCCGGTCATGACGGCGACGGTAAAAAGCCCGATAACGCCGCCGAAAAAAACCGCTTCATGATTTTTGATGACAGCGTAACCGATCAATGGACCGGTTGTGTTTGGCATATCCGTGCCGGCCTGTCCGAATTCCCCTTGACGTGGAATGAAGCCTTCGCGTTCGTGGAAAAAATGAACCGGCCCGGCGGACCCTCTTCCCACAAATGGCGCTTGCCGTCCCGCCGGGAGCTGTTTTCTCTGATCAGCCACCAGAATATAAACCCGGCCCTGCCCGCTGATCATCCTTTTATGGATGTCTTCAACGGGTACTACTGGACCCGCACGGAATGCGCCCGGATTTCTGAACAGGCCTGGTATGTTCATCTGGGCGGCGGCAAGGTCTACCGGGGGATGAAGTACGCCTCCTACATGGTCTGGCCCGTGGCGGGACCGTCATTAGAACCAAAGTTCCGGAATGCGGAACGTTTCTTGAGGCCCGATGACCAGACGCCGGATCAGGTGTATGATCGGATAACCCGCAGATTCTGGTATATGGGAAAAAAGCTGCCGTCCATAGCTGTTTCATGGGAGGAGGCCATCCGTGCGGCAGGCCGCCTGAACGAGGACAGCTCGTTTCCCGGCGACAATTGGAGACTGCCCAATATCAGGGAGCTCGACAGCCTTGTGGATCTCACCCGGCACAGTCCCGCCTTTGCCGATATCATCCCCATCAATGACGCCCGGGCCGGGTTCTGGTCATCAACTACCAGCGTGTATGAACCCCGTTACGCGTGGGTACTCTATGCCCTTGACGGCGCCATCGGCGTGGGGTTCAAACCCAAGGTTGATTTTCACATGATCGCCGTACGTTAAAAAATTCTACGCTTTTCAATTTATCCTGCCAAAGAGATCTTGACAGTTTTTTCGCAGTGATTATTTTTTTAATGTAACAGATTTAACACGCTGATATCATAACTTATTAATCAAATTAATCTGTTTTTATTCATTTTTGATGACGCAAATAACTCGAAAGGAGGTGCTCGATCATGAGAAATTTGATTCCCTGGCGGCGAAAAAAGAATAACGACACCATGCCGGCTGAAACCAGGCGGGAAGATCTGTTTGGACGGTTTTTTGATGATCCTTTTGCGTTAACCACGGATTTTTTCAGCGACCGCGATTGGTTTCCCCGGATGGATGTAAGTGATCGGAAAAAAGACATCCTGGTTGAAGCGGAAATCCCCGGCATGGAAAAAAAGGATATTGACGTGCGCCTCAACGGGCGGCGCCTGATCATCAGCGGCGAGCGCTCATGGGACCGCGAAGAAAAGAACCGGGATTTTATCTGCTGTGAACGGTCCTATGGTTCGTTTCACCGGGCCGTGGAGCTTCCCGCGGATGTGGATGAAAGCAAAATCGACGCGGTGTACAAAAACGGCATACTGAAGCTGGTGCTGCCGAAAACCAAGGAATCGCAGGCAAGAACCATTGATATCAAAACACAATAACATAAACCGTAATCCAGAAGGAGGATGCCATCATGATTACACGAGGCCTGTTTAATCTGCCGGGATCTCCCTGGCGCAGCCATTTTGATGAACTCAACCGCATGCGCCGCCAACTCGATACCCTGTTTGACCGGTATGAAGGACGGTCGCCGGCTTCAGGGGCGGCAGCGGCGGCAGCCGGGGTTTTTCCGCTGATCAATCTGACGGAAGATAATGATGCCTATTATTTGAGAGCCGAACTGCCGGGTATCGCCACCGGAGATCTGTCGATTGAATCCACGGATAATAATATCGCCATTTCCGGAGAGCGCAAAATACCCGATGCGGCACAGAACGCGCGGTATCACCGAAGAGAACGGGAAGCCGGTCGCTTTTCAAGAGTGATCGCTCTTCCCGGAAGGATCAACCGCGACAGGATCGAAGCCCGGCTCAGCGACGGTATTCTGACGGTGACGGCGCCAAAGGCGGAAGAGGAAAAACCCCGAAAAATCAACATTAATTGATTCGCTGAAAACCAACGCGATAAACAAAGGAGGATCTGCCATGAGCCAACATGACACCAAAGAGATTCAGGTAAAAGAAAAGCAGGAAGTGCGCGCGCCTGAACAGACACAGCCCGGCCTGGTATTTACTCCGGCGGTGGATATCTTCGAGACCGATCAGGACATCACCGTGCTGGCCGATCTGCCGGGGGTAAAGTCCGAAGGACTTACTATTGATCTGCGCGACAACGTTTTAACCATTATGGGGGTTATTGAACCCTATGAAAAAGAAACCGAGCAGGATGTATTGATCGAATATGAGATCGGAAAATATTTCCGGCAATTTACTCTGTCAAATCTCATCGACCAGGCCAAAATCAACGCCTCGCTCAAAGACGGGGTTCTGCATCTGGTGCTGCCAAAAGCCGAAACAGCCAAACCGCGGAGAATCGAAGTTCAGGCGGCGTGATTTTAAAAAAGGGACGGATTTTAAATCCGTCCCTTTTTTGTGCGCTTTCTGGATTTCGTACTAATAACGTGTATCCGCGTATTCCACCCATCCGCCGGCCTCAACCAACGCGCGATCGAATTTTGTCACGAAAAAGGGAATCTCGGCTTCCTTTCCATCGGCGGTAATGAAAAACCGGCTGCTGGCAAAATCGGTGCAGACGGCGGCGGGCCGGCCGGAAAAATCAGCGAAAATCGTTTCGATGGCCTCCCCTGGAAGTTCAATGGCCATCATCCCGCAGTTGAACATATTCTGTCGGAAGATCCGGGCGAAGCTTTCGGCAATCACCAGATTGATGCCGTTGACTTCCAGGGCCCAGGGCGCATGTTCCCGGGAAGATCCGCAGCCGAAATTCGACCGGGTGACGATAACCTGCTTGTCGGTGATATCGCGTCCGGGATCAAATCCGGCCAGATTCAGGTCCTCAAGCAGGTGGGGCGCCAGGGCCTGTTTGGTGATTTCGGTTAAATATCGGGCCGGGATGATTTCATCCGTATTGATATCGGATCGATCCAGAAACAATATATTGCCGGTAAAGTTTTTCATGGTGATTATGTGCTCCATTTTTAATATTATGCCGTGGTGATATGTCCGGCAAGCGCCGTGGCAGCGGCCGTAGCCGGACTCATCAGATGCACCATGCCGCCTTTGCCCATGCGGCCGTTGAAATTGCGGTTCGTGGTGGCCGCGCAGACCTCCCCTTCGGCCAAAACCCCGTTGCTCATTCCCAGGCAGGCTCCGCAGGTGGGATTGGTAACGCAGAATCCCGCATCCATGAAAACCGCGATAATGCCTTCGTCCAGGGCTCTTCGGTAGACTTCCGGCGTGGCCGGCGAGACAATGCCCCGCACATTATCGCTGATCCGCCGGCCATTGAGTACCGCTGCCGCGGCCCGCAGATCCTCCAGGCGGCCGTTGGTGCAGGAGCCGATATAGACCTGGTCCACGGGCGTGCCTTCCATTTCGCGGACCGGTTTGACCTGGTCCGGTTTGTAGCCATAAGTGACCATGGGTTCCAGATCGCTGACATCCATGGTAATTTTATCGTCATAGACGGCGTCCGCATCCGGCAGAAACTGGCCGTAGGCTTCGGCCGCGGCGGCTTCAGATGAAAATTCATCCTTGATATACCGCCAGAGATAGCGGACCGTGGTCATGTCCGGATAGCAGATGCCGCAGGTGGCCCCGGCTTCCACCGCCATGTTGGAAAGGGTCAGCCGAGACGCCATGCTCATGCTCTTGACCACCGGCCCGGCAAATTCAATGACCTTGTTTGTGGCGCCGGAAACCCCGATTTTTCCGATAATCGACAGGATAACGTCTTTGGCGAAAACCCCGGCAGGCAGATGTCCGGTGATCTCGATCTGGATGGTCCGCGGATAATGAAAGGCGCATACGCCTTTTAAAATGCCCACTTCGAGATCCGTTGTGCCCACGCCGGCGGCAAACGCGCCGAACGCCCCGTGGGTGCAGGTATGGGAATCGCCCATGATCACCGTATAGCCCGGTCGGACAAAACCTTTTTCCGGAAAAAGGGCATGGCAGACGCCGTTACGGCCGATGTCGAAAAAATCGACGATCCCATTCCGCCTGGCCCAGTCCCGAAGAATTTTACCCTGGGCGGCGGTCTTGGAATCCTTGGCCGGGGTGACGTGATCGATCACCGCTTTGATTCTGGCCGGATCAAAAACCCGGTCTTTTCCCCTGGCCATCAGATCGGTAATGGCCAATGGGGTAGTGATTTCATGGCAGAAGACCGCATCCAGCCGTATGACGCAGATATCGTCGTCGGGCCGGTCCACCAGGTGCGCATCAAAAATTTTTTCCGCAACTGTTTTTCCCATTGCATATCCTTCCCTAATCAATAGTTACGCAGAAAATCAACGGGTTGAACATTATCGCATGCAACCGGGATTCCGCGATTGGCAATCTATTTCATATATTTTAAAAAATGAATTTAAATCAAGCTCATATGGGTTTTTCCGCAGGCCTGCATCAGGTAATCCGACAGCAGCCATCCGAGAATGGCAAGACATTCCATATCCAGGTAGGCTTCCGCGCGGCGCTCAAAAAGAATCCGGCTCTGGGCCGGAAATTCGTCATCCGCATCGTTAAACAGCAAATAAAGCGGGATCCGGGGAAGCGCCGGAACCACCGCCGCCAGATCATAGGATAGGCTGTCACCGGGATCACGGCCGCCGAGGCATTGACTCGCCGTTTCAAGCGTCGCCAGCCGGCCTGTAAAATGGCGGGCTATGGCCTGCTCCGTATTGCTGTTAAAGGCTCCGGCAAAGGGCGCCGCATCCGGAAAATCCCGGTATGACACCCATTCCCCATTTTCTTGAACCGGCTGCCGGGGGCACAGGAGCACATAGCGGCATAAAACAACGCTGACGGAAAAAAGGGCGGTGCGGCCGTCTTCACCAAAGATCCCTTCAGGCGTCAGATGATATTGCTTTTGAAAAAAAGGGATGATAATGCCGTTTCCGCTACCGCTCCGGCGAATGCCGAGAATAGATGCGGCAGCATCCAGAGCGGCCGGCGGTATTGTATTGACTCGTGCAAGATAATCCCGGTAGGTTTTTTCAAATACTGCGGAAAATGCCGTCTCCTCCACCAATCATTTCTCCCACCCGCCGATCAGGTGCAGATGCAGGTGAAAGATTTCCTGGCCTCCGCCTTTTTCCACATTGAAAAACAGCCGGTAGCCGGATTGGTCCACGCCCATATGCGCGGCCATATCCCGTCCGGTCATGATCATCTCGGCGATCCGTTCCCGGTCCGTATCTGCCAGGTCGTTGATGCTCCGGATATGCCGGATCGGCACGATCAGCAGGTGGACCGGCGCCATGGGATTGGCATCCTTGAATACCACCAGTTGATCCGTTTTTTTCACGATATCCGCCTGTATCTCGCCGGCGGCGATTTTACAGAAAATGCAGTTCTCTTGGGTCATGGGCTCACCTTACATGCTGTCATATGGATTCATTTGCGTAATTCTTATGCCGTCACTACAAGTATGGATGCATGGTCCAGGGACCGAACCAGTTTAATGCTGATATCTCCTCGAACAAACTCCTCGGATTTCGACATTTTCTTGCGTCC
This sequence comes from uncultured Desulfobacteraceae bacterium, assembly GCA_964598885.1. Lineage (GTDB taxonomy): Bacteria > Desulfobacterota > Desulfobacteria > Desulfobacterales > Desulfosalsimonadaceae > SURF-33. The sequence continues at coordinate 25,582 of CAZRES010000007.1, forward strand.
AATGACCACCATGTCGTACCGGCCTTTTTGAAAAAAATCGATGATACCTTCCGTAACCGAAGGATAAGGATCTGTCAATAACCGGATATCGATAAGGTGCGGCTCAAAACCGCCTTCTTTCACCAGGCGATCCTTTGCCTGTTGCAATACCGTCTTGAATCGACGGGGCTGTTCGGCCATGAATTTTTTTCCCATGAGTTCCTCGCCCGATGTCGGCTGGCGGAAGACATGAACCAGGGTAAAGGATGCATCCCCCGGACAAACGGGCAGGTTTACCAGAAAATCGATAAGCGCCCTGGACGTTAGTGAATCATTGAGCGGCACCAGAATGCTGTTGGTCACGGTATTGCCTCCCTTGGTTTTCAATGAATCGTCACCTGATGCAAATCATCGATGATTTCATCGATATGTTCATAGGTCAGTTCCGCGCCCCGGGTAAAATGCAGTAGAATATTGTTGAGGGTTACCGGAATATAGGGAAAAATTTTTCGCAAATTCATAAAACGCGATTTATACATAATGGAGAAATCATCACCGCTGAGCCGGTGCTTGAGATCGCCGTAACGCTCCGCTTGATCGATAATCATATTGAGCTCATGAAATCCCTTTCCAACCGTATAAAGAACAATATTTCCCAAACCGAACAAATCAAGGCTGAAGGGGTTTTCCGGCGTGACAAAGTCATAATCAAAATCGATCCAGACATAATTGCCGGTTTCGCCTTCCATAATCAGATGATCGTTTCGCACGTCCCCATGGCGGATGCCCTGATTGTGGAGTTCTTTAAGAGCTGTAAACGAAAGAATCAGCCTGTCAAGGATATCCGGAAATATCGTGTAAAAATAAGTCTCGTGGTCCATAAACAGATTTTCGATATACGAATGCACGTTCGTTCCCCGCACGACATCAAGTACACGTATATTATTGTTTTTAGTGTCTCTAAGTGTTATCCCATGCATGAAAAACGGATTTCCGCAGGTGAGGTTCAGCACATGGCTCTCCTTGTCGGGATCCCGGAAACAAAGGATCTTTATCCCGCCGAGTATGGTTTCAAACTTTTCAAAAAACGCCAGTTTGATGATTTTTCGTTCATTGGTGGCCACATCAACAGCCCGCTTGACCCAGAATTTCGGATCCTCCGAGCCGAAACGGCGCTCCCTTTCATAGCCGGTCACGCGGTACACGCGATCCTGAATATGAATTTCATCACCTGCATCAATATCGAAAAACTCACTGGTGTCATGGATGGGTCGACGCATGTGCCATCAACCCTTCAGCATCCTCGGGGGCAACGCCTCAATGGCCATTCGAATCTGTTCCAGAAAATTTTTCAGTCCGTTGTTTTCAATGGCCAGACCCAGCTGGTTGGCCAGCACGCAGAGGGATTCCACATCTTCGTTGTGAAGCACCAGCGTCTCACTATGATAAATGCGGATTTCACCCAGGACGTTCGTTCGGTATTTGATGGGAATGGCCACCATGGAGACGATGCCTTCCTTTTCAGCCGCCTCGGGATATTGAATGCGCTTGTCGGTTTTCATATGGGAAACGATTTCCACCTTTCCGGTATCCAGTGAGCGATATTTTTGGTCCACAAACACCGGCCCCTTGTTGTGATATTCATCACTGATGCCGTAGCTGCTGACCCGGAAAAGCTGTTGTTCGAGTTCATCAAAAAGCATGATGCTGGCGCCCTTGACGCTAAACGTCCGGCAAACGCCTTCCACCAGATGGTTGACCAGTAAATTGATATCCTCATACGTGGAAATCGCGTTGCTGATTGCCTTGAACTGCTTGAGATAAAATTTTCGTTCAATGGTTTTGGCCATGCCTGTAAATCCCCTTTTTTTTCGGAAGATTATCACCTTGATTTGCGGATCTCAACCCCTGGTCCGCGACCAGGCCGTTGTCGTTTATATGCCACCGGCCTCTGCTGGTCGGCCGCTCCATGGATTTTTTCAAGGTTCGCAGAAAAACCGACCGCGGAATTTCCTTTGCGCCAAGTCTTATCAAATGGGCATTGGCAATCTGGCAGTCAATAAAATCAAGCCCATGGTTTTTCATATGCAGACACAGGGTCGCAAGAGCGACCTTCGAGGCATTGGCAATCCTTGTGAACATGGATTCCCCGAAAAAGCATCCGCCCAGCGACACTCCATACAGGCCGCCCGCCAGTATCCCGTTGTGCCAGGCTTCGATGGAATGAGCATAACCCGATGCATACAGCTTGCAATAGGCCCGGATCATATCATCGACGATCCAGGTGCCCGGGTCGTTGCGCCGCCTGGCCGTGGCGCAACGGGTGATGACCTGCTCAAAAGCCGTATCACTGGTGATGCGAAATCGCTTTTGCCGCATGGTCCGGGCCAGACGCCGGGAAATCCGGATTTCATCGGGACACAGAATCAGCCGGGGATCCGGGCACCACCAGAGAATCGGTTCGTTATCGGAAAACCAGGGGAAAATCCCCGTCCGATAGGCATTCAGCAAACGCCGTTCGCTCAGATCGCCGCCTATGGCCAGCAAACCCTCGGGTTCTGCCAGGTATGGCGGCGGAAACGACGTTATCCGCTCTGTGAGTTTGAAAATCGGCATATCGCATCAGGAATAAGCAAAAACCAGGCGGTCTCCCACCACTTTTACCAGCACTTTGCCTCCTCCCTTAAGTTTGCCGAAAAGGATCTCATCGGTCAGGACATCCTTGATTTCCCTCTGAATAAGACGATCCAGGGGACGGGCCCCGAAATGGACGTCAAACCCTTTGCGCGCCAGCCACTGACGGGCCGCAGGCGACAGGGAGAGTTGCACTTTTTTGACAGCAAGCTGCGGAACGAGTTCATCCATGAACTTGTCCACAACCTGCTCCATGATATTGACATCCAGAGATCGGAAATTAATGATATCATCCAGCCGATTGCGAAATTCCGGACTGAAAAACTCCTCGATGACTTTTTTGCTCTTGCCCGCCGGATCACCCGCGCGGTCTCCGCCGAACCCGATGGAATGGCTCACCATTTCCCGGGCTCCGGCATTGGACGTCATGATCAGAATCGCATTGCGAAAATCCGCGGTTTTACCGGTGTTATCGGTCAAGGCCGCATGATCCATGACTTGCAGAAGAATACTGTACATATCCATATGCGCTTTTTCGATTTCATCGAGCAATAATACACAATACGGTGACTTGCGGATCTGGTCGGTAAGCAAGCCCCCCTGTTCGAAACCGATATATCCGGGAGGCGCGCCGATCAACCGGGCCACGGCATGTTTTTCCATGTATTCACTCATGTCAAACCGCAGAAACTGGACACCGAGTATCCGGGCCAACTGGCGGGCCACCTCGGTCTTGCCCACACCCGTGGGTCCGGTAAACAGAAATGATCCGATAGGGCGTTCCTGGGCCCCCAGTCCTGCCCGGGACCGCTTGATGGCCTTGACCAGCGAAGAAATGGCGTCGTCCTGGCCGAACACTTTATCTTTCAGGCGCTCCTCCAGATGTTCCAGGTTGGCTTTGTCCGAAGTGGAAACGCTCCGGGTGGGAATCCGCGCGATTTTAGAAACCACTTTTTCAATATCAGACGGCCGGACCCGTTTCCGGCGGCTACCAGCGGAAAGGCGGAGCAGCACGCCGGCTTCGTCGATCACATCAATGGCCTTATCCGGGAGATAACGCTCGTTGATGTGTTTGGCCGACAACTCGCAGGCGGTTTTTAAGGCCTGATCTGTATAAGCGATCTGATGATGATCCTCGTAACGGGATTTCAGCCCCTTTAAAATCTTAACGGTATCCGTAATGGATGGTTCGCAGATTTCGATTTTCTCAAACCGACGGGAAAAGGCCCGGTCTTTTTCGAAAAATCGCTTAAATTCCTCGTATGTGGTGGAACCGATGCAACGCAGTTCCCCCGTGGCCAAGGCCGGCTTGAGAATATTGGACGCGTCCATGGAGCCGCTGGACGTGGCCCCGGCTCCGATAATGGTATGAATTTCATCAATAAACAAAATCGCTTTTTCCCGCTTTAACAGCGCGGAAATCACGGCCTTGAGGCGCTGCTCAAAATCACCCCGGTATTTGGTGCCGGCCAGAAGCGCTCCCAGATCCAGTGAAAAAATCCGGGCGTTTTTCAAAAACTCCGGGACATCACCTTCGGCGATTTTGCCGGCAAGTCCTTCCGCCATAGCGGTTTTGCCGACGCCGGGCTCTCCCACGAAAACCGGATTGTTTTTGCGCCGGCGGCCCAACACATGAATGGTGCGATCCATCTCCGTGAACCGGCCGATCAACGGATCGAGTTTTCCGGCAGCAGCGCGTTCCACCAGATCCAGAGTAAAGGTTTCCAGAGGATCGGAAGATCGTTTCTTGTCCTTACGGCCGGGCATTATGCCCGTATCCGGCCCTTCCTTGAAGGTTTCCCCGCGGGATCCGTGGGAAATTACGTTAAGGACATCCAGCCGGGTGATGCCTTCAGCCGCCATGAAATAAGCGGCATGGGAATTTTTCTCCTCCAGCATGGATGCCAGGATGTCTCCCACATATACCGCGTCTTTTTCAACAGACCTCACGTGATTGACAGCCCGCTGGATGACTCTCTGGAATTGCATGGTTTGCTGAAGAATATATTCCCGGTCTTCAGGTATCCGCTCGAGTTTTTCATTGAAAAATTTTTCCAGCTCGTTCTGGATGTTTTCCACATTGCCGCCGCAGACCTCGATCAATTCGATGCCGCTGCTGTCACGAAGAATAGCGTACAGGATATGTTCCAGGCAGACATATTCATGACGCCGACGGCGAGCCTCTTTTACGGCATAACTTAATATTGCGCTCAGTCCTTTGCTGATCATTGTCGTTATTCTTTCTCCATTGTACATTTAAGGGGGAACCCGCGTTCCCGTGCAATTTCATGAACCATTTCAACTTTAGTTTCCGCTACTTCGCAAGGATAAATGCCACACACGCCGATACCGGAATTATGCACATGAAGCATAATTTGAACGGCTTCCTCCATGGGCTTGTTAAATACAACCACCAGAAGTTCCACCACAAACTGCATCGTGGTATAATCATCGTTGTGGAGCAACACCAGATACATGGGCGGCTCCTCGATATTATCACGCGTCTCGGATTGAATCTCCTCAATGGTTTCTGCATTAAATTCATCCATGGTTCATCCAGGTTATCGCGCTTCAGTGCGCTGTAAAAATTTTAGATTACTAGGCGTTTTTTCCCAGGTTTCAGCGGATTTTTTTAATAATATAAACATGAATGGAAAATCCGCCACCAAAAGTATCCAGAAAACACACTGTAGCGTCCAGCCGGAGAGATGAAAAAGGGCAGGTTCCCCCGGCGATGACGAAACGGCGCACCGGTGTGGGGAGACGATATTTTCGATTTATGCGGGATTACTATAACAAAAAAACAAAGAAAACTTCAATGTAAAACTTACAAAACGATCCACAACTGAAATCTCCAGGGACAAACCGGATCCCCGGTTTTCGACGGTTAACGGCCGCAGCATTTCTTGTATTTTTTTCCGCTGCCGCAGGGGCATGGATCATTGCGACCGACTTTTTCCTCGGTCCGTTTGACGGGCTTTTTGCGGCCCGGAGGCTGGCCGTGGGAAAAGGAAAGCGGCTGTTGGCGGGGACGTTCCAGGGAAGGAACCGCTTCAGGTTCGGCAATCTGAATGCGAAAAAGGACCCGCAGGGTTTCCTCCTTGATCCGAAACACCATTTCCTGGAACATGTCAAAGGCTTCTTTTTTGTATGCACGGATGGGATCCTGCTGGGCATATCCCCGCAGGCCGATGCCTTCGCGCAGATGATCCATGGAAAGAAGATGATCCTTCCAGAGATTATCAATGATCTGAAGCGTGAGGATCCGTTCAATATTGCGGAAATGCTTTTCACCGATGGCCGCTTCCTTTTCATGATACAGAAAAAGCGCTTTTTGCTGAATATGGTCGATGATTTTCTCGGGACCGTTTATGGCGGAATCCGAACCGTCGATGTGCAGGCGGAAATTGAACTGATGGAACACCGCGTCGGACAATCCCTTGAGGTCCCACTCCCGCATCGGCAGTTTATCGTCACCGTAGGTATCAACGATGTTTCCGGCCTTTTCCATGATCCATTCCTCAATGTCGGGCTTGAGGCTGTCGCCGCTCAAGGCCTGGCGGCGTTGGCGGTAAACGACTTCCCGCTGCTGGTTCATGACATCGTCGAAATCGATAAGCTGCTTGCGGATATCGAAGTTATGGGCTTCCACCTTGGTCTGGGCGTTTTCGATGGCCCTGGATATCATGCGGTGCTGAATGGGCTCGCCCTCTTCCATACCCAGGCGGCTCATGATGGAAGAAATGCGCTCCCCTCCGAAAATCCGCAGAAGATCGTCTTCCAGGGAAAGATAAAACCGGGAAGAGCCCGGATCGCCCTGCCGGCCGGAACGACCCCGCAACTGATTGTCGATCCGTCGGCTTTCATGCCGCTCGGTGCCGAGTACATGGAGTCCGCCGAGCTCCACCACCCCGTCCCCCAGCACGATATCGGTACCCCGGCCGGCCATGTTGGTGGAAATGGTTACAGCCCCTTTCTGACCGGCGTTGGCGATGATTTCGGCTTCGGCTTCGTGAATCTTGGCGTTTAGCACATTATGCGGTATGCCCCGCCGTTTAAGCTTCTGGCTGACATCTTCGGACACGTCGATGGATACCGTACCCACGAGTACCGGTTGACCTTTATCGTGAAGCGCGTCGATTTCATTAAGCACGGCTTCAAATTTTTCCCGCCGGGTCTGATAAATGACATCCGGATAATCCACACGGATCATGGGCTCATTGGTGGGGACGACCACCACATCCAGATTGTAAATCTTGTTAAATTCCGCGGCTTCGGTCTCGGCGGTACCGGTCATGCCGGCCAGTTTTTCATACATCCGGAAATAGTTCTGAAAGGTAATGGTGGCCAGCGTCTGATTTTCATTTTCGATTTTAACTTTTTCCTTGGCCTCCAGGGCCTGATGCAGCCCCTCGGAATACCGTCGGCCCGGCATGAGGCGGCCGGTGAACTCATCCACGATGACCACGTTGCCGTCTTTGACAATGTAATCTACATCGCGCTTGAACAGGGCATGGGCTTTCAAGGCCTGATTGACATGATGGAGGAGATCGATATTTTTAGGGTCATAAAGATTGTCCGTTCCCATCAGTTTTTCCACCCGGGCCACGCCCTCTTCGGTCAGGGTAACGCTCTTGGCTTTTTCATCGATGGTGTAGTGGTCTTCTGCGCGCAACGAGGGAATGATGTTGTTTACCTCGTAATAAAGCTCCGTTGATTTTTCCGCCGGTCCGGAGATTATGAGCGGGGTCCGGGCCTCATCAATGAGGATGCTGTCCACTTCATCGACAATGGCAAATTGCAGATCCCGTTGGACGAGAAGCTCTTTTTCAAACTTCATGTTGTCGCGAAGATAATCAAATCCGAACTCATTGTTCGTACCATAAATGATATCGGCGGCATAGGCGGCCTTGCGTTCGTGATCGTTCATTCCATGGATGATCACGCCGACATTGAGACCCAGAAAACGAAAAATCTGACCCATCCATTCGGAGTCACGGCGGGCCAGATAATCATTGACCGTGATGATATGCACGCCTCTGCCGGTAAGGGCGTTCAGATAAGCGGCCAAGGGGGCTACCAGGGTTTTCCCCTCACCGGTTTTCATTTCAGCGATGTTGCCCTGGTGCAACACGATCCCGCCCATGAGCTGAACATCGAAATGACGCATTCCAAGAGTGCGACGGGAGGCCTCCCGAACGGTGGCGAATGCCTCGGGAAGCAGATCATCCAGGGACTCGCCATTTTGGTGACGGGCGATCAGTTTCGGGGTCTGGTCCGCCAATTCGTCATCGCTCATGGCTTTGACGGCGGGCTCAAGACTATTGATGACGTCCACTGCCGGCAACAATTGCCGCAGGACTCTATCGTTCTTGCTCCCGAAAATCCGAAGTAGAAATTTATTTACAGCCCCAAAATCCATGGGCAACACTTCCTCCTGAAATCATCTGAAAAATGGATAAAATAACGGGTAGCGCGCTTACGAGGGATCGTTATTTGCAAGGTATTCGGGCATGAATTTAGACGCATCGACCGGGATATCATTGACGCGGACTTCATAATGGAGATGCGGACCGGTGCTGCGGCCGGTGCTGCCGACCTTTCCGACAACATCTCCCTGCAGGATCTGCTGACCGACCTCAACCGCGATACTGCTCATATGCGCATACCGGGTAATGATACCGAATCCGTGATCAACGGTGACCGTTTTTCCGAGAACGCCCTGGGTTCCGGCGTGAACCACCGTGCCGGCAGCGGATGCATAAATCGCAGCACCGCTGTCATGAGCAATATCCACACCACTGTGGAATTCGCGTTTCCCGGTAAACGGTGAATTACGATAACCGAATCCCGATGATACCGTTCCTCCCTGAAGCGGTGAAATGGAAGGGGTGGCCTCCCGGACCTGTTTGATTTCCTGAATGGCGTTCATTAACAGGACAAACTCATTGGAGCGCTTCACCAACGCCTGATCAAGGAGTTCCATCCGCTCGGTCAGATTGTCGATGAGCATCTGATAATCATCGACGTTCATTTCAAGCTGACCGGGAGTTTGCAGAAATGCGCCGCCAACGCCGGCTTGACGCCACGACATGGCGGTATCGGCAATAGAATCCTCGAGTTTGACGCCAATGCGGATTTTTCTGTCCAAGTCGTGCAACTGCGATAATTTTAGCTGCAAGTCGTCAATTTTAAATTTGAATTTCGCGATGGTATGTTCGCGATCTTCGATTTCGGATCGCAGCGCGTTGATTTCATCCTGCAATCTGCTGACGTCGGCCATGGACCGCTTTATACTGACATACTCATTTACGCCGCCGACGGCCAATACCGTGCATAACATGATGATAATGCAGGTAAGCGGCCGGAAAACTTTATTGAGAAGACTGCTTTTTCGTAACATAAGTTGTCCATTATGACGGGATGATGGATCTTCTGCACAAATCCGAAAAAAGCGGGGCGGCAGGAACGACCCGTCCGTCCCGCTTTATATCCCCGGCTCTTACATCAGGCCATGTTTGAATTTAAAGGAATTAAGTGTGTTTTTCATCAGCATGGTAATGGTCATGGGACCCACGCCTCCCGGCACCGGGGTGATATAACCGGCGATTTCCTTGGCTGCATCAAAATCCACGTCACCCCGAAGGATGGCGATTTTCTTGCCGGTTTTTTCGCTGATCTTTTCGCCGACCCGGTTGACGCCCACGTCGATCACGCAGGAACCCGGCTTAATCCATTCCGGTTTCACGAGTCCGGGAACCCCGGCAGCCACAATCAGGATGTCGGCCCGCTGACAATGGGAGGCCAGATCCTTGGTGCCGGTATGGACGATGGTGACGGTGGAATTGGCGCCCTTTCCTTTCTGGAGCATCATGTTGGCAATGGGTTTGCCCACGATATTGGATCGGCCGACCACCACAACCTCGGCACCCTTGGTTTCAACGCCGGCGCGGACGATCATCTCCTGAATACCGGCCGGTGTGCAGGGTGCGAACTTGACTTCTGATCCGCCGATCATCAACCGGCCCACGTTGACCGGATGAAAACCGTCCACGTCTTTATCCGGGTCAATGGCATTTAAAATCTTTTTTTCATCAATATGTTTGGGCAGCGGCAGCTGGACGAGAATGCCGTTGATGCTGTCGTCCTTGTTGTATTTATCAATCAATGCCAGAAGATCGGCCTCGGAAATGGTTTCCGACTGGCTGTCCTGGATCTCTTTAAACCCCACGCGATGGGCGGTTTTAATCTTTAATGTCACGTAAGACATCGACGCCGGGTTTTCACCCACCAGGATGGTCACCAGGCCGGGAACTTCACCTGTTTTTTCTTTGAACTTGCTGACTTCGGCGGTGATCTCTTCCAGAATTTCCTCGCGGATCTCGGTCCCCAGGATCAATTTTGCTGTCATAATGGTTAGCTCCTTCTCTTGTGGTTATCGGTTAACATCAATTTCACCAAATAATCATTTATGATCTAAATTTTCAATTTTATACCGCAAAAGGAATCATTTCAAGTCCAATCGTTTCATCCAGACCCAGCATGAGGTTCATGTTCTGGACCGCCTGTCCGGCGGCGCCCTTGCCGAGATTGTCGATAGCGGTCATCAGGATGAGCCGCCGGGTCGCATTCTCAATCACAAAACCGATGTCGCAAAGATTTGTTCCCCGGACATGGGCCGTATCCGGCGGACGGTTGCCGATCAGCCGCACAAATCGCCGGCCGGCATAATAATCACCCAGACAATCCGATATATGCGACGCCCGGACGTCCTCGGACAAGGCCGTGTAAATGGTCGCCTCCATCCCCCGCTTCATGGGCACCAGATGCGGAACAAAAGTGATGGAAATGGGCATGCCGGCAGCCTGGCTCAATTTTTCCGTCATCTCGGGCTGATGCCGATGCGTTCCGACTTTGTAGGGCCGAAATGATTCAGACGCTTCACAAAAATGGGTGGGCAGTGAAATGGAACGGCCTGCCCCTGAAACACCGGATTTGGCATCGACGATCAGAAAACGAACATCGATAAGTTTGTTCTGAATCAGGGGCCAGAGCGGGAGTAAAATGCAGGAAGGATAACAGCCTGGATTGCCGATGAGTGAGGCGTTCCGGATTTGCGGCTCAAAAACCTCGGAAAGACCGTAGACTGCTTCCCCCAAAAGCTCCGGCGCCGTGTGCGGCTGGTAGGCGCTTTCATAGCGAGCCTGGTCCGAAAACCGGAAGTCCGCTGACAGGTCCACGACTTTTTTCCCCCGCCGGATCAGACCCGGAGCAAACGCCATGGGCAATTTGTGGGGAAGGGCCAGAAAAATCACATCCGCTTTATCGCAGATCATGTCCTCATCATAGGCTGAAAAGATAAGGTCAATCCGGCCGGTCATGGCTGGAAACACATCGGAAAACGGCAGACCCGCATACTGCCGGGAAGTCACAACCGTCAACTCGATATCCGGATGCCCGGAAAGAATACGAACCAGCTCGACTCCTCCGTATCCATTAGCCCCTACAACACCTGCCTTGATTTTTGTCATTTCCCGACCCTGTCGAAATTTAATGTCATCTTAAAAATTTTAAAATTATCAAACAATGATACCATTTTCAAGTTATTTCATCCACATTTTCACCAGATCGGCCCCAGCGCAGCCAGCCGCCGAAGCCTTGGAAAAGGAATCTTCAGCTTCTTTGCCGATTCGATAGGAATTCCCGGATAGCGTTTGAAACCAATCCGCTTTGTTCAATCGGGGACAAATGCCCCGCGCCCGGGATCGATACCAGACAAGACCCGGCGATGTTGTCATGAAGAAAACGGCCGTATTTGGGCGGTGTAATCATGTCTTTTTCACCGGTCATCACCAGCGTTGGTGCACTGATGCCCGTCAGATCATCCATGACGTCAAAAGTATTGCATGCGGTAAAATCATTGAAGGCGACCCCGGGATTATGGGTGGTCATGGCGGATAAAAGAGGCATGATCCGGTCTTTATCGCTGTCCGGGCCAAGGGAAAACTGGGCTGTCAATTCCAGATACTGCTGAAAATTGGTTTCAATGGTTTCAAAAATAAGCGGCAGGACTTTAAGACGCGCACCGGTATGCATGCAAATCCCGGCGGATACGGCCTTCGGATATCGGATCAGAATGTCGAGCACAATGGCCCCGCCCATGCTGAGCCCGCAGATGATGATGTCGGATGCGCTGATGCGTCCGATCAAATCCAGCACCGCCTCGGTGTAGCCACTGACGCGATCGCACGATCCAGCGTTCGACGCCCCGTGTCCCGGCAGATCAACGGCAATGGTATTGGCCGCATCCGCCAACTCGACCATTTGGTATTGCCACAACGCCTTTGACAGGGCTGCACCGTGGATAAATAGCAGCGTCGGCAGGGCCGGGTCAATGGGCCATCTGCCGGTCGCCACGGGATGAGGTCCAATCTGAAGTATCATTGTTTTCTCCTTGATGTTATCTCCTTACCGGCATCATCGAACGCTCGGCATCTTTCCCGCAGCAGGTATCCGATGGACCGGCCCTGCTGTTTCGGGGGAAATCATTTCCCAACAAATGTCCAGCAGATCAAGGGGATCCATAAAAGCAGATCGATCGATCCGGTTCAGCAGGGGCCAGGTAAGCGTTCTGACCGGGGGCAGCCGTCGACACCAGGCCGCGCTGACATGCAAATGGGGCGAAAGCAGAGATTTTTTTGTGACCACATCGGCGATACGGGCAAAAATCTCGCCGGTCTTGATTACATCCCCCGGGGCCAGATCTTCGACTGGCGTTACATGACCGTAGAGCATAAAAAAGGCATTTTCATCTCGGGCAGGGGAAACCTCATGGCGAACAATCACGGTTTTTCCGAGAAAATCGGCAATGACACCCGCTACTTTTCCCGGATAACAAAACGGCACCTGAACGGTATCGTCCACACGGCAGAGCCGATCATCCCGGGTTCGAAACAAACACAGGTCAACGCCTTCATGCGAAAATAACCGACGATCGCCCGCGCCCCACCATTGCTGCCCGGCGCCGAACTCCATACCCGGCAGAAACAGAAACCGTTCAAAACCTGAGACAAAACCAGGATTTGCCCTTGTCAGAGCCGCCGCAAAATTGACCGGCGCTAAACCGCCGGAAAATATGCCTTCATGATCCACCCGAATCCCCATACACGCAATCGCTTATCCATAAACCGGTAAAAAGGCAATACGGCTATGGGATAAATGTCTCGGCCATGGCCTGAAATCGCCGGGCCTCCCGGACATCGCCCATATTTTCGTAGAGTTCCTTAATCCGGGTAAAGTATTCCCTGTTGTTATCGGGATCTTCCTGAGAAAGAGATAAAAAAAGATCGAGCAGTTTTTTGGACCGGTCCCCGGACTGGTAACAAAGTTCAGCATATCGACGGCGAATAAACGGGTCGGTCCGGGAACCGCAGGACGCACAACCACTGATAATCTGAGCGTAAAGATCCCTTGCTGCCTGAATCTGGCCGTCGGCTTCCAGGGTCTTGGCCAAAGATCGCGCCATGATCTCATGATAGCCGTTATCCTCCAGCCAGTCGGAAAAAACGCGCATGGCTGCCGGGTAATCGCCCTTTAGATAAAGAGTTTCTCCCATGAGCAATTGAATCTGAATGGAGGTCTGAATGGTTGCCGGACTTTTCGCCAACAGGGAACCGGCCTGTTCATATGCCCGTTGTTCCCAATAAATATCGCATAAAATCTGGTATGCACGGATGGCTTCGGGATGGTATGCCACATACGGCTCCATCAGCCGGCGGACCATATCGTAGCGACCGAGGTTAATCAGGGCGGTTGCCAGCTCCAGGGGAATAAATCCTTCGGGATCCGCCTCGGCTTCCATGGCCTCTTCCAGCCGGTCCACGGCGGTTTCAAAATCGCCCTGGTTCAGGGCCGCATAGCCTTGTCGGAAGGCGGACCCGAATTCGTGATAGATATCACGAATGTCATCCGGCAGCGTACTGCACAGGATAAAAAAATAATCATCCGTTTCGTCTTCTTCATCATCTTCTGCAAGCAACATGCTATCTTCCGCGGCAAGGGCGTCGACGGCTTCCGCCGGAACATCGCCGGAAAGTTTGCGTTTACCGGAAATTTCGTGGTGCAGGGCCACCAGGCTTTTCTTCAGCCCCGCATCATCGGTCAGCTCCAGCGCCAGATCGATCAGTTCGAGCGCTTCATCGTCATGGGCGCCGGTGGACGCGAGTTCGCCTGCGGTTTCAAGATGCGCACCGGCCAGTGCTTCACAGGATTGACGACATTTATCCATCAAACGACGAATCAGAGCGGCTTTTTCCGGTGATTTTTTTTCCGCCCGCTCCAGGGCTCGATCATATTCGATTTTCGCCGACCCATAATCACCGACGGTAAAACAGCGGTCTCCTGCTGCTTCCATATCTTCCGCTGATTTCTGAAAAATTGTAAACAGACCCATATCCTCTCCTATTTTTGACAAATGTACGTCAGACTCAGTTGTTTATCATCGGGATAAATCACGACAATGGCCATGCCCGGATCCGGCTCCGAAACTTCGGCAATCCGGGCCATGGCATTGCGATGAAAAGCCAGGCGGTTTCCAGAAAACGAAAGAGTCATGACGCCGCCGGCCCGCCTTAGAGTTTCACCGTGATATTGTAGCCCTGGTTTCCCCGCTGGACCAGCACCACCAGTGATGTCTTCCAGCGGTGCTTGATGATGGCTTTTTTGAATTCATCGACATTGGATATGTCGATTTCGTTGATTCTGCGAATGACGTCGCCGGGACGAACGCCCACCCGGGCCAGATCGCTCTGGTTGTCGATTTCGGAAACAATCACCCCGGACGGCGCCGTAATGGGAGGATCATATTGATCCCGGGCCGACAGGTCCTCCACGGAAACCCCCAGCAGCCGGCGGGCCAGCTTCAGAGCCAGGGCTTCCGGAAAAACCGATGTGGTCAACGGAATGGTAATGCTCTCGCCGTTCCGCAACACTGCAAGGGATATATTTTCTCCCTCTTGCAGATCACGCATGAGCAGTTGATAGTTGGTAACCGTACCGATCTTTCGACCGTCCGCCCCGGTGATGATATCGCCCTCCCGGATCCCGGCTTTTGCGGCGGGGCTGCCCGGTTCCACATCCTTGACCACGATACCCGAACCCACCGGCAGCTTGAGATAGGCGGCCAGGTCCTGATCCATATCCTGGACCACCAGACCGATCCAGGCGTACATCACCTGGCCATGGGTAATCAGGTCCGAGATGATTTTACGGGCTTTGTTGATGGGAATCGCAAAACCGATACCCTCGGCCTGGGCGTAAATGGCGGTGTTTATGCCGATCAGTTCGCCGTTGATATTGAGCAGAGGACCGCCGCTGTTTCCCGGGTTGATGGAAGCGTCCGTCTGGATAAAATCATAATAGACGCGGTTTTCCGCCCGTATGTTCCGGTTTACGGCTGAAACCACGCCGGTGGTGACGGTATTGGAAAAACCGAAGGGATTCCCGATGGCGATCACGGTTTCCCCGATCATGATATCTCCGGATTCGCCCATTTCAATAGATGGCAGATGCTCATCAGTGGTAATTCTCAACACGGCGAGATCAGACTCGGGATCAGTGCCGACGATATCCGCCTCAAACTCCCGGCCGTCATTCAGCACCACGGTAATTTTATCGGTCTGGGCCACCACGTGTTCGTTGGTCAGAATCAACCCACGATCGCCGTCGATAATCACTCCGGAACCCAGACTGGACAACGTCTGGCGTCTCTGGTATCCGAAATCGAAAAAATCCTTGAAAAACGGGTTCGAGGGAAAATTAAAAAACGGATTGCCATGGCGGCGGACCTGGCGTTCCGAACTGATGTTGACCACCACCGGACTGATTTTCTTTACCGCCCGGACCACAGGATTTTCCCGGGAATAGGATTCCTGTTGAGCCGCTGTCATGGCCGGAGACGCCATCAGCAGCATGAGTATCGTCATCCATCCGTATCGTTTGATTGGTGCGCAAAAATGCATCGCTCTACCGCCTTGTTGTCGCTTTTATTTCAAAAATAATATAATCGCAAAAAAAAACGATTTTACGCCGATATTAAATTTTATTTGAATGAGCGTTTGTTTCAGGTTATAAAAAAGAACACGATAGTCAACCCCATTATCAGAGGGCTTATGTTCCAACTATTTCTGTTTGTCAGCAGCGTCATTTCCTTTGTTATCGGTGGGTTGGTGGTATTGATCGGGATGGGCGTCATTGCCGGGTGCACCGGCGGACTGCTGGTCATGTTTACCGGCGGCATCATCGCGTTTTTCGGCATCTGGTCCGTTGTTACTTTTCTGCTGCCCCGGCCCGCGGGTTTGTCCGCAAAACATCAAACCATCGACCTGATCAGAACCGACAGCGCCTGGACGTAAAACGCCTGACAGGATGCTATCGCTTTTCCAGGTCTTTTACCTGCCTGGATAAGGCCTCGACCTTGTTGGTCAGTTCCACGATCTGTTCATGGGTGGCCAGATTCGTCATTTTCAGCGCTTCGGTCACCCGTCGATCAATATTCTGCATAATCCAGGCTTTCAACTGGTTGGTTACCGTCACGATCTCTTTTTTCAAGTTTTTCCCTTCGGCCTCGGATAACTCTCTGTCCGTGACCAGGCTGTTGATGAATTTTTCAATTTCATCCTTGGACATCATCAGCGCGTTTTGCCACACGGATACATATTTTTTCCCATATCCGAACAAGGTCCCCCGGCCTTTTCTCAGCATCTGCATCAGAATGCCCGGCGGCACCGCGCTTTCGGAAACCAGCCTTTCCCGCGCCAATAACTGTGTGAGAATGGAGGCGGTAAGATCCTTTCCGGTTTCATTGTCCACAATCGTGACTTCGGCGCCTTCCTTGATCAGTTCAGACAGCCGATCCATGGTCAGATAACATTTATCCGTGGTATCGTAAAGTTTGCGATTGGCATATTTTTTGATTAAATGCATTTGTTCCCTCATATCGGAAAAAACTCACCAGCGCCGCTACCCATCGAACACAAAATAAAGTAAGCAAAATTCCAGCAAATCAGTTCAGACAAATATGTCGCCGCGCGTCATGAGTGTCAAGCCTTTTTCCATGCATCAGCGTGAAACGCCCCGGAATAAAAATCGCATTGATTTTCCCGATTCCATTTGGTAGTCTGATAAGTATCACAGATTTTTTCCAAGGAGGCTTCGAATGGCACGACAAGTAGAAATCATGTCCAATATCGACAATTTCTGGCTGCACATGGATCACCCGACCAATTTGATGATCATCACCGGTTTTCTGGCCTTTGACGAACCTCTTGATTTCGGCCGCCTGCTGGAAACCATTAAAAACCGGCTGCTCTGCTATGATCGATTTAAAAAACGGGTCATCCGTCCCATGAGCGGTGTCGGCAATGCAACCTGGGAGCTCGACCCGAAGTTTGATCTTCGCGCCCACGTCCACCGCGTGGCCCTTCCGGCGCCCGGCGACAAGGAAGCCCTTCAGGAATTGATCAGCGATCTAACGGCAACGCCGCTTGATCCTACAAAACCCCTCTGGCAGGCTCATTATATCGAAAATTACAATAACGGCGGATCCGTGCTTTTTGTCCGGATTCATCACTGCATCGCCGACGGCATCGCCCTGATCCGGCTTCTCCTGTCCATGGCCGACACCCAGCCTGACGCGGTCTGGACCAACAGCATCAAGGAGAAAAAAGGAGACAAAACTTCCACTATCGATTTTTTCCCGCCGCTGGAAGGGGTGATGAAAAAAATCAACCGGGCCCAGAGGCAGGTCCGGCGGATCAGAAAATTTTTGACCAAAGAAATCGAAGCCAGCATTTCCAATCCAGGTCATGTTATCGACCGGGCCAAACTGGTAAGCAAATACGCCATTGACGCCACATCGGTTATCAGCAAAATCCTTCTGCTGCCGGCGGACCGCAAGACCGCTTTCCGGGGGGAACTCGGCGTCCGTAAAAGCGTGGCATGGTGCAATCCCCTCCCCCTGGAAGATATCAAGTCCATCGGCAAATATTTCAATGCCACCATCAACGATATTCTCGTATCCATGGTGACAGGCGCCCTGCGTCGTTACCTTCAACAATGCAACAATCTGGTGGGCGACCTGGACATCCGCATGGCCATGCCGGTCAATATTCGATCTCTAGATGCAGCCATTGAGCTGGGCAACCAGTTCAGCCTGATCCTGGTGGCCCTGCCGGTGCATATTGATGATCCGGTATTGCGGATCCGGGAAATACAGCGCCGTCTCCGGGACCTCAAGGAAGCGCCGGACGCCATCATCGCCTATACCATGCTAAACGCTCTGGGCGTCTCGTCGGCCAAGCTGGCCAAATTCGGCGCCACCATGTTTGCCAATAAAATGACAGGGGTCTTAAGCAATGTTCCCGGACCCCGACAACCGCTCTATTTTGCCGGCAAGGAAATCAAGGATATCATGTTCTGGGTGCCCCGCATCGGCGGGCTGGGGCTGGGCATCAGCATCATCAGCTATAATGGAAAAGTATCGTTAGGGATCTGCACTGATACGGGTCTGGTGGATGACCCCAATTCGATTTTACGACACTTTGAAAACGAATTCCGGATGCTGCACGGTATGTACAAAGCCGGTCAGATCGACCGGGATCCCTTGGTGATCAATGACCGTTTTCTGGATACCATCAGCGAATCCTCAAAAGAGGACACAGAAAGCACCAACAATGCCGCCCAGACCATCCGCTGCAAGGCATTAACCCGCAGCGGCACCCAGTGCCATAATCGCGCCGCCACGAATTCCATCTATTGCACCATTCATTTGTCGAAATATGAAAACCTTTGCGATTTGAATTCATCAACGGATTCCGATTCGAACAGGGATGATCGGACGGCATCCACGGGATAACCATTATCTCCGCATTTGCGTGCTTTCGGGAGCGAGGGCCGGGCATAAAGCGTCTTTGCTCTCGAAAAGCATCCTGGCATTGGCCTCTAACTTCAAAAATATCATCACCATCAGCAGCTATTGTTCTGCATCCAGCTGAAGACTCAATGCATAAAGATCCCCGAGACCCGAAATCTCATGCTCACTCAGAAGCAATTGCATGATTCCGGGTTTGCGGCCGACTCTTCCCCGAAGCCATTCCAGAGATTTCATATCATTTTGAACCAGAGTCCGGAAATTTTCATACGCACGGGAAAGCGGGGGAAACAGCTCTGACGGAATCATTCCGCCGCAGATGGATTTGATGTCAGCGTCCTGGAATTCATGGCTGAGAACAGATTCCGGACCATGCACCCGGTTAATAATAAAACCGCCAAATTGCATCTTATTTTCCACAATCCGCTCATGAAAAAACACCGCCTCAGCCAGCGGAAACTGCTGGGGCGTGGCAACGGCCAGAAAACAGACCTGATCTCCGGCAAGAAGTGTCCTGACAGCCTTCGCCCGCTGCGTGAAGCCATCAAATAACACATCATTCCATAGCTGCATGAATCCGGTAAAATCCATTAGTGCCTGCTTTCCAATCAAACGGGCCATCATAACCAGAAAGGGGGAGGCAACCATATTAATAAATCGTACTCCCCATCGACCGGCCTTCATATAGGGTTGAAACCATTTCCGGAAAAATTCATGTCCCAGCAGATTTAAAAGTCTGCGGGGGGCGTCCAGAAAATCAAGAGCTCTGCGGCTTGGAGGAGTATCCAGAACGATCAGGTCGTAATCCCCCTGATGATAGATTTCATAGAGCTTTTCCATGGCCATATATTCATGGGACCCGGCCATATTGCTCGACAGGTACTGATAATATCGGTTAAGAAAAATGCGCTCCACCAGATCATCAGGCGCATATCGCTGAATGAGCCCGTCAAAGGTGTTTTTGGCATCCAGCATCAACACATCCAGCCGAACCGAAGCGGAAACGTCACCCACCGCTGATTGAATGGCATTAACGGGAACCCGTTGAATATCTGTTCGGAAACTTTCCAGACCCAGGGCATCGGCCAGACGTTTTGCCGGATCAATAGTCAGAATAATTGTTTTTCGACCGGAAAGCGCGCCCCGCAATCCGATCGCCGATGATACCGTGGTTTTGCCTACCCCGCCGCTGCCGCAACAGATGACAATTTTTGCCTGTTCCGGACATCCCGCGAATCCAAAGTTTTTCATGATGCGGCTCCGGTCATATTGCCGGTCTTCAATGACGCGGATATCCGGGAGATCTCTTCAAGGGAAAGGGCATTGGTAGGATAAGAAGGGATTTCAATAACAGCTCTTTCTGTCTGATGCGACCGGATCTGCTTTATATAATGATCCTGGGTGCTCCGCTGCTGAATTTCCCGGTGGGCTGTTTCCAGAACCACCCGGCAGAGATCACCTTCGGCTCGATTCGGCATGACGGAAAGCAGATTGCTGATGCGCAATTTTTGTCGGGCAGAAAAATGATCCGGATAAACGCCATTGATGAATGTAACGGCAACGGACATATTGAGCGTGTTGGCGGCAACCGGATAAAATGCGATGGTTTCATTGACCGGAAGTTCCTCGGGCAGGGTTACCAGGGCTAAACAGGTTTGTTTATGGTCCTCAAGCAATCCCCGCAACTGCTTGACCTGGGCCACCAGAGGACCGAAACGGATCATGGCGATGAGCTGACGGGGCAGACGCAACAGACTCAGGGCATGACCGGTGGCCGGGGCATCCACAATCACCAGATCGAAACGGCGCTGGTCCGGATTATCGGTTCCCGTCACCCAGCGCCAAATGCGCCCGAGACTCATGATTTCCTTGAGTCCGGGCGCCGCATCCAGAAGATATTCAAAAAGACGACTGTTTATAATACGGCGGGCGAGAAACGTCGGGGAAACATGAGTATGGATATAAGCTTCCAGCTCGGACCGTGGGTTAACGCAGGCACCCCATATATTATCCGCCATTGGTCTCGGCGCCTCCGACAGAGCCGGTCCCTTAAAGATCCTGCCCACGGCATGGCTGTCGCCCACCTCTACCACCAACACCTTCTTGTCCCGGTCCGCCGCCGCAATGGCCAGGGCAATACTGATGGTGGTTTTGCCCACTCCGCCCTTTCCCATGACAAAAACCAGACGTCGGGCCATCAGATGCGACAGCCCGTGGTGAACCGTATCCATTCTATTCCAGAGTTCCCCGGCCAGGAAGAAGGTAAGGCGTCATATGTGGATCGTTTGTTTTGGAAACACGGATGTCAACCACTGATCAGGTCGCAGAGTTCTGGCCCTTTTTCGTTTTTGCGCTCTTGCTCTTGGTGCCCGATTTTTCAAGCTGCTTGATTTTTTTATTCAAGGCGTCAATTTGATTTGTCAGGCGGAGAATCTGATCACGATTGGCCAAATTCATTCGTCCCAGCGCCTCATTGACCCGTTTATCGATATTGCGGGAAAACCATTTTTCGATATTGTCGCGATAGCGCTGGATCTCTTTTTTAAATTTATCTGCCTCAAATTCACTGATCTTGTTATCCTTGACCAGCATGTTGACCAATTTGTCGATTTCGTCTTTGGACATGGTCACCATATTCTGCCACATGGAAGCATATTTTTTGCCGTAATCAAACAGCGTATCCCCGCTTTTTCTGATCAGCTGGGCCAGTCCGCTCCCCGGAGCTTCCCTGGTGGCACGTTTTTTCTTCGCTGGTTTACGAGGAGACTTTTTTTCCTTTGCCTTTATCTGAGACATGATATCCGAGGTTATATTTTTGCCGGTTTTGGTGTCAATAATGGAAATGTCTTTTCCAGCTTTCTGCAAACCCAGAATCTGAGGGCGGGTCACGTAATTTTTTGTTTCCGTGTCGTAAAATCGGCCATTTGCATATTTTTTAATTGTATACATTCTGCCTCCTCCTTGGATCAATGGGTTAAAAGTGCGGGAACGCGAAAAAAGGATCTTGACAAAGTCGCAGTACACCCTACACGAGTTTAATGAAATAATCAAATACTAAAAAAGACCTCGATCGTCGGTTTATAAACGCGTCGATCAAGGTCTTTTCGGAGGATTACGAGCTTTTTTGTTTTTGGAGGATTTCGATATTGGTGGTGAGGTTTTCCATGGCAAGCGTCAGCTTTTCGATCTCGCCTTTGCTGGGCATGTTCACCATGGTCGGAATTGACCGCATTTTCTCGTTCACTTTCGTTTCAATGGTTTCAACCATTGGAATTTTATTAATAAACTTCCTGCCGTCGGCAACAAACTCCTCGAATTTCTTGCGGGCATCTTTTTCGATTTCGCGACCTTTTTCACGAACATCGGAGATGGCGTCGGTCATCTTGTTATAAGGGCCTTCAAAATAATCCCTTCCCTTATCGATGGTTTTTGACAGATATTTTTCGTTATAATCTTTTACCGTGTTTTTACCTTTTTCAATGGTTTCTTCCAGGTACTTTTCATTATAATATCTGACTTTCTCTGTGATCTTCTCTCTTGTTTGGCGAATGGTGTCGACGATGGTTTCACGGTTTTTTTTGTCTGCGGCTTTTTTGGTCTTTGCTGATTTTGCCATTGCGATTGCCTCCTTGTTAAGTTAAATGTAGGATACAGTGTAGGAATTATGACGCATTGCGTTATGCTTATCGTTTTGACGCATTGCGTTATAACTGTCAAGTCTTTTTTTTATTTTTTTTAAAAAAATATCAGCTCCCGGTTTATGCCCCTGGCAGCCTTTCAAACAGGAGGTTTCATGACCCGCGCTTTAATCCTTTCCGGCGGCGGCGCACGAGGCGCGTTTCAGGTGGGCGTCATGAAATATCTTGATGAAATCGGGTGGACGCCGGATTTGGTCTGCGGCACTTCCGTCGGTACCGTCAACGCGGCGGCATACGGAAGCGGCATACCCATTGACCAGCTGATCCGCTTGTGGCGGGTCTACCATCGAAAAGCCATCTTCACCGCCACCCCCGTGACTGTGCTGCGTTCCCTGCATTCCCGCACCCGTTTTACCGCCATCTCCGATTCCCGGAAAATAAAGAAACTTTTTCTCGACAATATCGATATTGACGCTTTGCAGCACAGCAAAACCGTTGTTTTTATCAGCGCCCTGAACATGCGGACCGGTCAGGTGACCTTTTTCAGAAACCGGGTCATCGACATCACACACCTGATGGCCGCCTGCGCCATTCCCGGGCTGTTCCCCTGGCAGATCATCGGGGAAAACCCTTACTGGGACGCCGGCCTGATGGTTAATACCCCGATTCTCCCGGCCCTTCGCCTACAGGCAACGGAGATCATCGTTGTGCTTCTTTCGCCGGTGGCCGCCTTTGATCAGACGCCGCCCCGAACCCCTCGGGATGTCGCGGAACTGGCCATGGAACACTTTCTGTCCGGTTCCTATACCATGGCTTTGCCCGACACGTCGTGGCAAACCAACCCGACAGCCGACATCTATGAAACTCCTTTGCCGGGATCGCCTCAGCTCCAACTTGCCTGCGGCGATTCCCGCATCATGGTGGTAGCGCCGACGCGCATGCTCGGATTCAAGTCTCTTCTAAACTTTTGCCGGCCTCAGGCCGACACACTTATCGCCGATGGATACAACAGCGCACGGATCCAGTTACAACCGTTTTTCAAAACATTCCGATAACAAAACGAGGGCGACAATTTGTGGATTCATCAACCAACACAGGGAGGCGCCAATAGTGAAAGATCTGCTTCTTTCCATTGACAACGGCACCCAGAGTCTCAAGGCCATGGTATTTGACCTGAACGGGAATCTGGCCGCCATTGAGAAAATCCCGTTCGAGCCTTATTTTTCCCGCCACCCGGGCTGGGCGGAACAGGACCCTGAGATGTACTGGGAAACCTTGTGCACGGCCTGCCAGGCACTCTGGGCCAAACACAACATCAATCCCGACCGAATCGCGGGTATGGCGGTCACTACCCAGCGGGGAACCGTCATAAACGTAGATGCCAATGGAACCCCCCTGCGCCCGGCCATTTTATGGCTGGATCAGCGCAAAACCAAAGGACTTTCTCCCATCGGCGGGTTGTGGGGGCTTCTGTTTAAAGTGGCAAGAGTGTCCGAGATGATCGCCATCTTTCAGAGGGAAGCCGAGGCCAACTGGATCCGGACGCACCAGCCCGACATCTGGCGCAAAACCCATAAATATCTTCTCTTATCCGGATTTCTGACCTATAAACTGACCGCTAAATTCCACGATTCCGTCGGCTGCCAGGTGGGCTATATTCCCTTTGATTACAAAAACCACACATGGGCCGGCTCCAACGACTGGAAATGGAAAGGCGTGCCCATTGAACCGGAGCTGCTGCCGAAGCTGTTCAAGCCGGGCGAGACCATCGGAACGGTCGCGACTGAGGCATCCAAGCAGACGGGTATCCCCAAGGGTCTGCCCGTAATTGCGGCTGCCGCGGACAAAGCCTGCGAAATACTCGGTTCCGGAACGCTGGACACTTCCATCGGCTGCCTGAGTTTCGGCACCACGGCCACCATCAACGTCACCAGTTCTAAGTATGTGGAAGCCATTCCCCTGATCCCTCCTTACCCTTCCGCGGTCACAGGCTATTATTCACTGGAAATCATGGTTTACCGGGGATTCTGGATGGTAAGCTGGTTTAAAAATGAATTCGGACATGCGGAGCTGGAAAAGGCCAGAAACATGGGGGTTGATGCCGAAGAGCTTTTTGACCGGCTGATCGAAGATGTTCCGGCCGGGTGCATGGGATTGATCCTGCAACCCTACTGGAGCCCCGGTCTCAAGATTCCCGGGCCCGAAGCCAAGGGTGCCATTGTCGGATTCGGCGATATTCACACCCGGGGTCATGTTTACCGGGCAATTCTGGAGGGCCTGGTCTACTCTCTGCGGGAAGGAAAAGAGCGAATCGAAAAACGAACCCGGATTCCCATCACAACTCTGCGGGTATCCGGGGGCGGTTCACAGAGCCGAAACGCCATGCAGGTTACCGCCGATATTTTCAATCTGCCAACCGCCCGGCCTCATCTTTATGAAACATCGGGGCTCGGCGCCGCCATTACGGCGGCGGTTGGACTTGGTCTGCACCCGGACTTTGACGCAGCCATCAGCGCCATGACCCGCCCCGGCGACATGTTTGAGCCTGATCCCGAGAACCATCGCCTCTATGATGCCCTTTATCATCAGGTATACAAAAAACTTTACACACGGCTGCGGCCGCTTTACCAGAGCATTCGTGAGATCACCGGCTATCCCGAAGGCGTATGATGAAAACCAAATGATATTTTCAGAAATATGAAAAACTTGACAATTAAAGATGGTATCGTTTATGGTTTTTTGGCAGAAACGAACCGGTTTACCGGGCATCACAAAAAATCCGCCGGTTCGGCAGGGCGCGTAAACTACGCAGCGGGTTTGTTGCAAACCAATCACCGCAAGAACAGGGGTACCTTATGACAATCCATTCGTTTTCATGTCGATTTCTCGGATCCATAGCGATAATGGCCTTCTTGTGCTTCGGGTTGGTTGACCCGGCATGCGCCAGTCTGGAAGATCATATTACCCGGACGGAATCCGGCTTCTACTACACGGTTCAGGAAGGTGATACCCTATGGGATCTGTCTCAGCAATTCGCCGATTCTCCGTGGGAATGGCCGGAACTGTGGCATTACAATCCTCAGATTCCCAATCCTCATCTGATCTACCCCGGTCAGAAGCTGTTGATCTATAAAAAAGAGTGGGAAGACAGGAATACACGAGAACAAACCGTTTCCGTCCTTGACGCTCCGCCGGCAATGGATGAACCGCCGCCACCGGAAAAAACACCGGACCCGTTTTATGAATATCCCGAAATTAACGGTCTGGGATTTATCCGGCCAACCGCCATGCCGTCCATGGGAACCATCTTCAAAGCCCAAAATGATATCACCCTGATTACCACGGATAATATTGTATTTATCGATCCCGCTTCCGACGGACCGACGCCTGCCGTTGGCGACCGTCTGTTCTCCTTTCACACCATCGATCCGGTTCGTGATCCCGAGACTCGGGACAACATCGGGGTTCAGCATGTGCTGACCGGCATCGTGGATATCATCCGCATCGAAGAAGGCCTTGCCGTCGGCCGGGTCTTCAAGGCGTTTCGGGAGATCTCCCGTCAGGATCAGGTAATGGCTTACTGGGAACGCGAAAAAGAGATCTTTTTCCGCGACTATCCGTCGGACGTAACCGCAAAAATCATCAAGGCCCATGACGACCAGGGCATCATCGGCCGAAACATGATTGTATTCATCGACAAAGGCTCCCTGGACGGCATTGCCGTGGGGGATGCGTTTGACATCTTCCATTACGAAACGGCCAAAACCGATCCCGATAAATACAGAACCACCGACCTTCCACCGGAGCATGTCGGTCAGCTGCTTGTATTGCATACCGAGGGGGAAACCGCTACTGCCATTATCCGGGATTCAAAAAAATCCATCACTCCCGGTGACCGGGTCGGCGGTCATTTACCGTAAGCATCGTGTTACGGTAACTTTTCCGCCGCGGCCAGCATCTGCTTTTTATCCACCGGGGCCACATGTTCGACGATCCATTCCCGAAACCCGATGCCGGCCGGAAGCGATTGTTTATAGCTCATCATATCAAGCTTGACGCCCAGGGCGTTGGCGACTTTCGAGGCCAGCACCGGCCAGATGACGCCTGCGTCGCCGATCACGGGAAGACTGCCGGGAATCCGCGCAAACCCGGACATTTCCATGCGAAAGGGAATTTTCATGAACGTGGTCTTGGGCAGACCCTGGTGTACGGCTGCCGTCACCATCCCCGCCTTCCGCTCCCGGAGCCAGGCTTTTTCCAGGTTTGAATCCAGGTCAATGCGGATAATTTCTTTTTTGGCCAATGAATAGGTCCATTCCCCCTGCCAGTCCGCCCAGATGCCGTGGCCGGTGAAGCGCTCAAAAGGACCGTCATGAATCTCCTGAGTCAGGGCCACGGCTGATTCGATGATCACGTCCGCGCTGTCCATGAGCCCGGCCACCTGCTGACACCGGCGGGATAGAGTCAGGGAATCTCCGATGGCAAGTCCAACCTCGCCGCCTCCCACCAATTGCGGCACCGTGACCAGCACCGGCACATTATTGCGCGCTCCGGCCCCGATCATGGTATATGGGCTCGCTCCAAGACCCGCGATCTCCTCAAAAGATCGGCCGCATCGTTTCGCAACGGCCAGCACATCGCGGGCCAGACGCTCGGTGCGAAATCCCGTGGGATAGGCCATGTTGCCGGCGACTTTGATAATGACCGGACCATCGGCTGCCGTCATCCGGTTGAACAGGTCGATGTCGATCACCGTTTCCTTCTGATATTTTCTCAGCTGTGTCCGGGAAATGATGCTGACCTCCATGTAACCGTCAACCGGGAGTTTATCTTCCGGAAAGCCGAACGCCCTGCCGTCGATACGTTTTACTTTTTCAAGAGTGCCCGCCATTTCATGGGCAATGACTGCGGAGCTGGTGGAAACGCCGTCGATCAACTTCTTGTGGATCATTTCGGCAACCAGGGTGGTGATACCCTCGTGGATGTTGGGGCCGCTACCCAACACAGCCACCACTTTGCCGCCCCGCTCCTTGGTCCGTACGATCATTCCCACGGCTTTGCGCATGCGGGACATGACCTTAGGCGCCAGGCTCTGCTCCATGGTGCGCAGAGCGTCTTCATCGATTTTCATGCCTGGTTTTTTTCCATTAGCGATTTTCCCCCCGATTTTGGTGGACTGGCAAAAAATCAACAGCTTTACGGAATCAGCCGTTTTTAGTTAATGGAATAAGGCAGCTATGTGCCGCGCATGCTGTTCAGCGGCCCCTTGATGGGCCAAAACAGCGTCTCTGGCATTTTGGCCCATCGCCCGGCGCCGGTCCGGATTCCCAAGGAGCTGGCTCATTTCCAAGGCAAGGGCCTTGGAATCGGCCACTGTCATGCCGCCGCCGGCGGCTTCCAGCATGTCCCGGGCATCCAGAAAATCCTCCATGGACGGGCCATACAGTACCGGTTTTCCCCATGCCGCCGGTTCCAGCGGGTTCTGTCCTCCCAGCGGGACAAGGCTGGCGCCGCAAAAAGCCACATCAGCCGTGCCATAGGTAGGAAAAAGTTCGCCAAATGTATCCATGATGATAATGTTCGCAGTACCGCCGTCCTTTCTGCTGGATCTATCCGTCCGGAAACGGACGGCATGACCGCCTCGCTCCAGCATCCCGCCAATGGCGCGCGCGCGCTCAATATGCCGGGGGGCGATAATGAGAACGGTGTTGGGAAAGTCCCGGCATACGCGCACCCAGGCTTCCACGACCATCTCTTCTTCCCCCTCCCGCGTAGAACCCGCCACCACCACCAGGGATCCGGCCGGAAGTTCCAGGGATTCCCGGATCCGTTGGTCTGCGCCGGCAGCGATGCCCTCAGGGATTTTGTCGTACTTGGCATTGCCGCTGACCAGAACCTTTTCCGGGGGTGCGCCCATGGCAATGATCCGGTCCCGGTCCTCGGATCGGATCATTGAAAAAAACTGAAATTCAGCGAGCACCTGCGCAAGAAACGGTCGAAGGCGGAGATAGGATTGAAAGGATCGGGGTGAAATCCGGCCGTTGACCATGGCCACCGGGATACGCATTCGCCGAGCCTCAATGATCCAGGCGGGCCAGATCTCCGTCTCGATAAAAACCAGGGCCTCCGGCCGAACCGATAACAAGGCTTTTCGCACGCAAAATATCAGATCCAGGGGGGCGTAAATCACCGGGATATTCTCAGCAAACACGGATCGTGCCAGATCCCGGCCGTGGGGCGTGGTGGTGGAAATCAGAATGGCGCATTCCGGCATCTGCTTTTTCAAGGAAGTCACAACGGCCTCAGCCACTCTTACTTCTCCCAGTGAAACCGCATGAACCCATATCCGCGGCGTTCCCTTGAATTTATCAAGGATCGAACGGGGCAGCCATCCCAGGCGCTCACCCAAATGCCGGCAGTGTTTACCCTTAACCTGGATATAGAGAAAAACAAACGGAAACATCAATAGGAAGACAAGACTGGACAACACCGCGTAAGCAGGATAAAAAAACCTCATGGGTTCTTTAATCCTTCCTCACTGGAATGGGCATTGATTTTTTCCAGATATTCCCACAATTCTCTGATTTCCGACAGCAGATCCCATTCTTCCGGAGTTGTGGCATATTTGTCGCCGCCGTTGATGAAACGGTAGAAATGGACCGTACACCCCCGGTATTCGCGATTTCCGCCCGCCCATCGGGTGAAATTGCCGGGAAAAATCCCGGCAATTTTCCAGCCAAATCGTTTAAACCAGATGTACTGGGTGATATTGTGCCAGGTCTCGCAGAAAACGGTCACATATTCGGCTCCGGAATCTTCAAGCCATTTGTAAAACAGCGCCAGATTGGTCCAGATGGCCGACGATATCCTTCCTTTCCGATAATCGGGATGAATGGCGAAAAAACTTGCCTCAACATGAAGATTTTGGTCCCATTTGGTATAGATGCTTGCCATCACGATTCCGCCGGTCTCCTGATCCTCGCCGATCATGACGGTGTGAGGCATGGTTCGGCTATCTGCTTCCCAGTTATCGACAAACGCCACGCGATTCTCATATTCTTCCGGATGAAGTATCCATTCATGAACAGAACCATACACATCGGGATAAGCGTTGCGCCAGAGTTCGGCAACGGCGTTGATATCTTTTAACGCGATGATCCGGAGTCGAAAATTCGGATAGTCGGAATCGCAATAATCAATTAAAGGCCAGACGACCTTTTTATTCCGGATTTCTCTCAGGTCGCAAGACGTCCCTATTTTCCTGTATGGCCGATATGGCGTCATATCGAGCTGCTTCATGGGATTATCCTTTCGTTGCTCGAAAAAATCCATTGGTTCAAATCATCGCTTCACAGTTAATTGTCAAAAATGTTTTTCTGCTTCGTATATCCCGATTCAATCCCCAGTGCCTGGCACACCATATAATCCTGATCCACTATTACAGACATAAAATTGCCGGCAATCCATTTTTTTTCCGCTTCCCAGTAGTCGGGTTTAGGTGTTTTTTCCAGAATTTTATTGGCGGTCAGCGTCAGTAGAATAGCCTGCTGGCCCTGTTTTTCAAAACAGTCATTGGGAACAGCGGCCCACTCATAGACGGTATCAAGCGGATTGCCCTGGCAATCGAACCGGTAAGGTTGGTAGAAGGACGGTTCATCGCATGTGAGCGTGCTTTCGCTTGATGCGCCGAATTTATCGTAAACCAAAATATCGGTTTCCTCACGATGCACCGCGGCGATCAGGGTAAAACCGAGGCCTTTTGCCGAATCAATGCTGGTTAAAAAATAATTGTCGGCGTCAGGCATCCCTTTGGCTTCTAATATATTCTGAAGATAAAGCGTCGCTGTTTCCATATCGGTAAACGTCTGACCGGTATCGCCTTCTGGGCCAAGATTTTTAAAGGACTGTTTGTAGCCGTATCGGTAGGTATCTTCAAGGGTCACCTTCGCGTTTACCTCTTTCAATTCCTGATCAATAACTTCAAGAGTGGTTTCGGAATACACATAATACGGCAACGCCGGGGCACCCACACCAACGGCGTCGCCTGCCAGATCGAATGCAAGCGGAACATTAAAAATCTGAAAATAACATCCGGGCACGCTCATCAAAAAAATAAAACATATGTATTTTAAAAATCTGTTCATGGAGTTATCCCTTCCCATCAAAAAGTTGAAATATCCAATATCTCGGATTCAATTGCCGCAGTTTACTATTACAAGCAAATCTTAGATAAAATTAACCAAATTATATCTGAAAAACAATTATTTTTGCAGGCTGTTATTTTTGCCGGCATTGTAAAATAGGTCAAAACCCCATAAACTGTGCTTGAACCGGGAAGAAATGCCATCTCGTTAAAAGTTTCGGAAAACGCGGCTCCATCGGGAGTCAAAGAGGGTTGCTGTGAAAATCCACATGACAGAACATGAAATCGAAAGGTTTGGCCAGTGAAAGTTCTTCTTATTTCAGCCAACACGGAACAATTTAATATGCCGGTCATGCCGCTGGGGCTGGGATGCGTTGCTGCGGCAACGCGCCGGGCCGGCCATGAGGTTGCGCTCCTGGATCTCATGTTTGAAATGGATGCCGGCAATGTGCTAAAAAATATCATCTCGGAATTTCAACCGGAATGCATCGGCATCTCCGTAAGAAACATCGATGATCAGAACAGGGAGTCCCCGCAGTTTCTGCTCAGCAAAATAAAAGACGTGGTGCTTGCCTGCCGGAATTTTTCCCGTGCGCCCATTGTTCTCGGCGGCGCGGGTTACAGCATATTTCCGCAAAGTGCCCTTGCCTTTCTAAAAGCGGACATGGGCGTCGAAGGCGACGGTGAAGTCGCGTTTACAACCCTGTTGTCGCGGCTGGATGACCGCCGGGACCTCTCCGGAATACCCGGACTTCATATTCGCGGCAGCGGTCCCGCGCGCGCGCAGCAACGGGTTCAAAAACTCGACGGGCTATTGCTGCCGGATGCCGGGATCTTGTCGGATTCAACCGCCAAAAACCGGGAACCATGGATTCCGGTGCAAACCCGGCGGGGATGTGCGCTCAAATGCAGCTATTGCTCCACACCCTCCATTGAAGGAACGACCCTTCGGAAGCGCTCCCCGGACCTGGTGGCGGCCTGGCTTGAAAGGTGGGTTAAGAACGGATTCAAAAACTTTTTCTTTGTGGACAACACCTTTAATCTCCCTCCCAGCTATGCCAAGCAGATTTGC
>CAZRES010000008.1:0-54479 GCA_964598885.1 uncultured Desulfobacteraceae bacterium
CCATACTGATCTTTACCATCCTGATCTCGGTGATCCTGGCCGCGCCCCTGCTGGCCGAACGGCTCCGGGTGCCGGATCTGGTGTTGCTGCTGCTGGCCGGCGCGTTTCTGGGGCCCCACGGTTTCGGAGTTATTGAGCGCAGCTCGGCGGTCACCCTGCTGGGTTCGGTAGGGCTGCTTTACATCATGTTTCACGCGGGCCTGGAAATCGATCTGCACCGGTTTGCCGAAATCCGGAACCGCAGCATTATCTTCGGCCTGTTGACCTTCGGCATTCCCCAGGTATTCGGAACACTGCTCGCCTATTACCTGCTGGCCTTTGACTGGTCCGCGGCCATTCTGCTGGCCAGCTTGTTCGGGGCCCATACCCTGCTGGCCTATCCCATCGCCAGCCGGCTGGGCATCGCCCGCAATGAAGCTGTTGCCGTGTCCGTGGGCTCCACCATCATCAACACCACCCTGGCCCTGCTGGTGCTGGCAGTGATCGCGGATTCGGCCAAAGGCGCCGATATCGGGGTCTGGTTCTGGCTGCGCATCGGCCTTGGAATGGCCGGGCTGGCATCCCTGATCTGGTGGGGCCTGCCCTGGCTGGCCCGCTGGTTTTTCAGCAACGTGCCGGAAAAAGGCGGGTCCCAGTTCCTGTTCGTCATGGCCCTGCTCGGCGCCAGCGCCTATCTTTCCTATTATGCCCGGATGGAGCCGATCATCGGCGCGTTTCTGGCAGGGGCGGCCTTAAACCGCTTGATCCCGGCCCAAAGCGCCCTGATGAACCGCCTGGAGTTTGTGGGAAATACCATTTTTATCCCCTTTTTCCTGATTTCCGTCGGCATGCTGGTGGATCCCGGTGCGATTACCGGTAATTCCCGCGGCTGGCTGGTGGCCGGCGTCATGGTGTTTATCGGCATTGCCGGCAAATGGTTGGCGACCGCGATCGCCGGAACCTGGTTCGGCTATAACCGGGAAGAAAAACGCGTCATGTTCGGCCTAAGCGTGGTTAAAGCGGCATCTACCCTGGCAGCGGTTTTGATCGGCTATGAATTGGAAATTCTTGACGCCTCGGTGCTAAACGGCGCCATTGCCATGATTTTTATCACCTGCCCCCTGGGGGCATGGATGGTGGATCGCTACGGCCGGCGCCTGGCGGCCCGGTCAAGAGACCAGATCATCAAGCCCGGACCCGAGCAGCGAATCATGGTGGCGGTGGCCAATTTCAACTCCGCCACGCGATTGCTGGATCTGGCTTTTCTGCTGCGCAAACCGGATGTCCCGGGCGGCATCCATCCCATCACCATTGTGAGCGACGAGGCGGAAACCAGCCAAGCGGTTCAGCAGGGTGAAAATCTTCTGGCCCGATGTCTGACCCATGCCACCGCCGCCGATGTCCCCATTCTGCCGGGCGTTCGCGTGGGAATGAACGTGAGCGACGGCATTATCCGCGCTGCCAAGGAACTGCGCGCCGACAGTGTTTTGATGGGATGGGGCGAGGAACGCACCACGGCCAGCCGTATTTTCGGCACCATTCTCAAGCAGTTGCTGGATCAATGTCCATCGAAACTGATGCTCTGCCGCCTGGTCCATCCGCTCAACACGACCCACCGGATTCTGGTTCCCTTCCCGCCTCTGTTCGACCGGCGCAGCGATATCCTGATGATTCTTGAGGACATCAAGCGTCTTACCCGATCCATCGGCGCTCAACTCCATGTTTTTATGAGTGATCCGAAAACAGAAGAGCGGTTGCGCGATCTCCTTGAAAAAGCCCGTCCATCCGTACCTACTCACGTGGAGACGGCAGGAAACTGGATCGGCGCCCGGTTTCGTCTGTTCAATGTCATCGGTCCTGATGATATGACTATCCTCCCCCTGGAGCGCCGGCAAAGCCCGCTCTGGTCTCCCAGCATGGACCGTCTGTTTGAAATTACGGCCGGTCGATTTCCGGACATGAATCTGTTAGCCTTCTATCCTCAGCTGTTTTCCGGAGACAAGCTTCTTATCCCCGTGGAAGGCGAAACCGCCGTGAGCATCCTTTCCTGCGGGGATCTCAGTCCGGCAACGGGGCCAAAAGACGCCCTTCGACAAATGATTCGTAAAAATACTTTCTGGGACTCGAAGCAGCAGTCGTCGATAGAAGAACTTCTGACCGCTTCCGCCGAGACGTATCCCGTGGAAATCGCGCCTGGAAAGATTCTGCTCCACGCCCATAGCGACGCCGTAAAAAACATCACCATTCTCATTGGCGCCGGAATGTGGGATTGGATACTTCCCGGCTGCGCTGCGCCAACGCGCCTTGTCCTGGCCCTGGTCAGCCCCCGGGATCAGTCTCCGGAGCGCCATTTAAAAATTCTGTCGGATATGGCCCGGTGCCTCCATGACAGCGCGGTTTTGGACAAGCCCGTCTATCATACGATTACCGACGATATCGCCGTGCTTCTCCGCGGTTGCCTTGGCGGGGAAAAAACCGTACTTCCGTATGAAGCCCTGGAATAGCGCCGCATTCCTGTTCTTTCGCAAACAGATGTGTGAAAAGCCTTGAAGCCATAAAAAAAACTTGTTTTTGTTGATAATTTTTCAAGATGCAGCATGGGTTCCATTCAGGTTTTTCTTGCCCGAATGTCGCTGTTTCCGGTAATAGAAAAAATATGTATAACAACAAAAAAGTCGTCGTGATCATGCCGGCTTATAATGCGGCAACCACACTTCGGAAAACATACGATGAAGTGATGGCGCAACACATCGTGGATCTCGTCATTGTCGTGGATGATGCCAGCCATGATGAAACCGTGGCCATTGCAAAAACGCTTCCCCATGCCGTGGTGCATGTTCACACGGAAAATCGGGGCTATGGCGCCAATCAGAAAACCTGCTACCGGCTGGCGCTGGAAAACAACGGAGATATCATTATCATGGTGCACCCGGACTACCAGTATACCCCCAGCTTGATCCCGGCCATGGCCTCGATGATCGGCAATAATCTCTATTCCTGCGTTCTGGGTTCCCGGATTTTGGGGGGATACGCAATAAAGGGCGGGATGCCCATCTGGAAGTATGCGGCCAACCGGTTTCTGACGTTGGCGGAAAATCTGCTCACCGGCGCCAAGCTGTCCGAGTATCATACGGGATACCGGGCTTTTTCCCGTCAACTGCTGGAACGGATCGACTTTTTCCAAAACTCCGATGATTTCGTTTTCGACAACCAGATGCTGATCCAAATCCTCTGGTACGGGTATATGATCGCCGAGGTGAGCTGCCCGACATCTTACGCTCCGGATGCGTCCTCCATTAATTTTCGCAGGAGCGTCATTTATGGGTTCGGCTGTCTGGCTACAGCCCTGAGGTTCCGGCTGGCGAGAATGAGGATTATGGATTGCCCTCTTTTCGCACGGGAATAAAAAAAGCGGAATGGGGCGGAAACATATGGGTAGCGATGCCATAAAAATCCGAAATAACGGAACGATAAAAAGGCGGTGGGTCATGAAAAAGACAAAGATTATTGCAACCATTTCCAATCACATGTGCGACGTTGAACTGCTGCGGCGGATGCACGCGGCGGGCATGGACGCAGTAAGGATGAACACGGCCCACCAGACCACCGAAGACGCATTGGAAATCATCAACAACGTCCGGACGGTCTCGGACCGCATCGCCATTATTATTGATACCAAAGGACCGGAAATCCGGACCACCGACATGGTCGCCGCCATACCCGTCAAAGCCGGAGAAATTATCCTTGTCAAGGGGGATAAGACCGCCGTGTCCTCGCCGGCCTGTCTTTATGTCACCTACGACGGATTTGCCGATGATCTTTCTCCGGGGGATCCCATTCTCATTGACGACGGCGACATCGAACTGATCGTTATTGATAAAGAAAACCGGACTCTCCGATGCGAGGTGAGAAACGACGGATTTATTAAAGGACGAAAAAGCGTCAATCTGCCATCGGTTAAAATCAAAGACCTGCCGGCCCTGAGTGAAAAGGACAAACTCTTTATCGAATTTGCCGCAGATCAGCATGTGGATTTTATCGCCCATTCCTTTGTCAGGCGTAAAGAAGATGTCATGGCCGTCCAGGAAATCCTTGACACGAAACAAAGTAAAATCAAAATCATCGCCAAAATTGAAAATCAGGAAGGGGTCGACAATATCGATGAAATCCTCGATCACGCTTATGGCGCCATGATTGCCCGGGGGGATCTCGCCATTGAAATTCCCACGGAAAAAATCCCCATTATTCAGAAAAGTCTCGTGCGCAAATGCATCGAGCGCCGCAAACCGGTAATCATCGCCACCCAGATGCTTCAGTCCATGATTCATTCGCCGCGTCCCAGCCGGGCGGAAGTTTCCGACGTAGCCAACGCCTGCCTGGACCACACGGATGCGGTCATGCTGTCGGGAGAAACCGCGTTCGGCAAATATCCGCTGGAAACGGTCCGCATGATGGCCAAAATCGCCGAGGAAGTCGAGGCCAGCCACAGCACGTTTACGGACACCAGCTATGAAGGCGAAAACAATGTAACCAGCTATCTGTCCAAGGCCGCGGTCAAGGCCGCCCTTCGTCTGAATACAAAGGGTCTGATCGCCGATACCATCAGCGGAAAAACCATCCTCAGTCTTGCCGCGTACCGAGGAGAAAACATCATTTTCGCGGAGTGCTACAGCAAGCGGGTGATGCGGGAACTGGCCATCTCCTTTGGGGTCCATGCGCACGACATGCAGTCGGATCTGACCACGCATGAATTTCTGGAAGCCTCCCTGACCCAGCTCATGGCGGAAAAGCATTTCGGCCCCGACAGTCTGGTCACGGTTCTGGCGGGTAATTTCGGCGTAGACGCGGGTGCATCCTACGTGGAGATCAGCATGGTAAAGAATCTGCTGAAAAAAAAATAATGTTATCGCCGGGCATCCAAGGCCTGCCGGAGTCGCAGCCGGGCCATGTCGAAATCCGGCCGGATGTCTATGACCCTCTGAAAAGCATCGGCGGCATTACTGAATTTTTTCTGCTGGAACAGCACCACGCCGAGATTATAATGCGCCTCAGCGAAATTCGGATCAATACGGATTGCCTCCTCATACTGCTTTGCTGCTTTCGATGCCTTTCCGGCTTGAAAGAAAATATTGCCCGCCCGATAGCGGGTATCTTCATTGTCCGGGTCTATCCGGATTGCTTCAAGATAATGTTCAAGCGCCTTATCCGGATCGTCTGTTTTTTCAAGCGCCATGGCAAGGTTGACATGGAGTTTGGCGTTTTCCGGTTGAAATTTCAATGCCGTCCGGTAATGGCGGACGGCATCTTCGTTGTTTTCCAACAAAGAAAAGGTGTTGCCCATATTGATGTGCGCATCTGAAAATCCGGGCTTGATCCGCAGGGTCTGGCGGTAATGAAATATGGCCTCGGCTGAATTGTCGCGCCGGGCTAAAACATTTGCCAGATTGTAATGGATGACAAAATTATCCTCCGTAACTACGAGAGCGCGACGAAACAGGACCTCGCTGTTTTTCCAGTATCCGGTCTGCTTCCAGGTCAGGCCGCCGGACACCAGAATCACCATCCCCGCCGCCAGAACCGGAACGGCCGCCGGCATCCGCCACCTGCGGGCGACGTCAGCCAGTCCCCAAACCAGCATGATAAAAATCCCGATCAACGGGATATAGGTATATCGGTCCGCCATGGACTGCATGCCCACCTGCACCAGCCCGATCACCGGTACAAGCGTTCCCAGATACCAGAGCCATCCGACAATCAGATACGGCTGTTTTTTACCCCTGGCCAGCGCGATAAATGTTATACCGGCCAGCAGAAAAACGGCGCCGGCGATCTGCCATGCCGGCGGCATGCCGGGATGGGGATAAAAAACCGCCAGATCCGTCGGCCAGATCATTTTCAGTAGATAGGCGGCATATGCGACAACGGCATTGGCGATGCGAACCAGTGGAGGAAAAATGTCCAGATCTTTGACAGCCCCGCCGGATGCCTGGGCATAAACCGTAACCATGGCAGATAGCGCCGAAAGGGCGAATAGCGGCATTTTTTCCCGGATCAGTCCGAACACCACCGTGCGCTTGCCGTTCGCGCTTCTTTTGCGATTCGACCATTGAATTCGCTGAAGGGGCCAGTAATCCAGCAGCAGAAGGATAAACGGCAAAGTCACCACCATGGGCTTGCTCATCAGGCCCAGACCAAGACATGCCGCCATTGGAAGATAGCGCCGAATGGATGGAACCGCTGCATACCAGCCATAGGCGCCTATGGTCAGCATCCAGAAAAACGTGCTGAGCAGATCCTTTCGTTCCGACACCCACGCCACGGATTCCACATGCAGCGGGTGAAGGGCGAACAAGGCGGCCACAACAAAGCTTTTCGGCACGGCGTCGGTCATTTTCGCCAACACCAAAAACACCAAAACCGTGTTGAAAAGATGGAAGACCAGATTCATGACATGATGTCCGCCGGCGTCCATGCCGAACAAAGAGACGTCGGTCATGTGGGAAAGCCAGGTCAGGGGATGCCAGTTGCCGGCGTGGACCGTTGTAAAGGCCCAGATGATTCCTTCGAGAGTCACCCCCTGGCTGATGTTTATATTATCGGTAATATATTCCGTGTCATCATAATTGATGAATTCAAAATGCCGGACCTGTGCATACACCAACAGTGTTGCCGCCACTAGAATCAGAAGATACAATACTCTCTGGCGGTCGAGCACACGAAAACGCCTATGGAAATCGGATAATTCCGACATGACGGTGATTTCCTTTTTCATTTGATCGCGGGGCATGGGATGAAGCCGGTGAAAGCCCTTGTAGTAGATTTATATTTTAAAAATTTTTTTCTCAACGTGCCAATATAAGTGAAAAACATCTACCCTTGATTGTCTTTACTTGACTTCGTATTTTATTTCATCTATATTCCTTCCGAAATATCAACTTGTTATAACATGCCGTCAGGCAATTGTCGCGTAAATGAAACAACGGTCCTTCACAACTACCCAACACAAGGAGGGAACAACGTGAAAAAAGGCTTTTTTTGTTTAAGTGCGTTCATGGCAGTGATGCTTCTGACATCGGCGGCCTTTGCCGGCGGCGCTGTCAACAAAACCAACTGGAGCGCGGAATACATCCGGACCATGAACCGGAACGCGGCAACGGATTATGCCGACATTGTCTTTTACAATCCCGCCGGCACTGTTTTCATGGATCCCGGCGCCTATGTCAACCTTTCAGCCCATTATTTTCCCAAACGTTACCAGAACTATATCAAGACCGGGCCTTTTGCCGGCCGCTATAAAAGCGATGAACCCTCTGTTGTCCCTGGACTTTTTACCATGTACCGGGAAAATAATTGGTCTATGTTTTTCGGCGTCAGTAATGTGGTAGGCGGCGGGAAAGTCGAATATGACGACGGCTCCCTGACCACGGTTGCCATCGGGGCCCAGTACATGGCCGGCATAAACGCCATTCTCGCCGGCGCCGGCGTTCCCCAGGCGGCACGGTATAATACCATCAAATCCCAAAACATAGAAGCTGAGCAGATGGGGCCCGGCTACATGATCGGCGGAGCTTACAAGATCAGCGATGAAGTTTCTCTTTCTCTGGGAGTACGGTATATCGATGCCCAGAAAGAAGCCCGGGGATCGGCTACCATTGCGACGCTCGGCCCTGCAATCCCCGGCGTTAATGATGATCGCACCGCCATTGTGGACTATGAATGGGACGCCCAGGGCTTCGGCGGCATCTTCGGCATCAACTATGCTCCCAGCAAAAACACGACCTTTGCCGCCCGCTATGAAACTCGGACCAAATTAAATTATGAATATACTGTCAATGAAGATGAGCTGCCGGGTTCCCCTCAGGGAGCGCTGGCTTCGCGAGGCATCATCGATGGAGTCAAAAAACGGGAAGACCATCCTGCCACATTAGGGTTGGGGGTTTCCCACCGGTTCTGCGAAAAATGGCGCATGGAAACCAACCTGACCTGGTATTTCAACGAAAGCGCGGACTGGGCAGGCATCGAACGTGATTTCAGAGACGGTTATGACCTGGGGCTGGCCCTTGAATACAACTTCAGCGAAGAGCTGTTAGGCAGTGTGGGCTATCTCTATACCTATAACGGAATTCGCTGCAGATGCGCGGATATTATCACTACCAATCTGCCGGAAAACCCCAATCTGGATTCTCACTCCTTTGTCTTCGGCGGCGCCTACAAAATGACGCCGGCTTTGGATTTCAATGCCGGTATAGGCGGGGTGTTCTATATGGATGATAACATCACTGTACCCGGCATCGGCGATGTAGAATACAAGAAAACCATTTATTTCATGGCCTTCGGCGTGCAGTATAAATTCATGTAAACCGTTTTTCCAAACCATGCCCTCATGACGGAAAGACCGGGCTTCTCATGGCCCGGTCCTTCCGTTTTTTTCTTCCCTGCTGTATCAATCGTCGTCCGTCGCTACCACTTTGCTTTCAGATAAACCTGGCGCTGCTTTTCCGGAAATTTTTCAATGGCGTATCGCAGCGTGGTGCGGGGCATCTGCCGGTAATGCCGCGTAAGAAAATCTTCCAGCACAGATCCATCCCGCTTGCCGATTTCCCTGAGCATCCATCCCACGGCTTTATGAATCAGATCATGGGTATCTGACAACAGAATCTTGGATACAGCCAAGGCGGTATCGAAATGTCGGCACCGGATATCATGGAAGGTCGACACCATGCTGATGCGGCGATCCCATACCAGATGCGATCGGGCAAGATTATAAAGGGGCGCCTTGTTTCTGTCGTGCAAATAAACGCCGACAATGGGCGGTGCGGAAACATCCACCAGGTCCCAGTTATTGATGCGATCTGTATGGGCAAGATACAGGTGAAATATGGTTTCCCGAATCCGGTCATCACCGCATTCAAACCGGCGAATCATCAGAAGCAGGGCCAGCATCCGCTCCTCATGATAAGGGGATGCCAGCAACGAGGGAAAAACAGACGCCGGAACATCGGAAAAGGAGTTGGCAAGACGGCGCAAATCCGGAACCCGGATACCCAGAAAAACATCGTTTTCCGCATACTGGCCCGGGCCGGTCTTAAAAAACCGCCGCAGCTGCAAAGCTGTCTGCGCATCCGCTTTGCAGCGCACCCGCGACTGAATTTCCAGCAATGTCGTCGGCATCGCGATCCCGCCAAGCCTGAAGGCAAAAAACATATCATCAAAAACGCAGGGGCGGTCTTTTTACCGCCCCCGCCGCATCACTTTCCATTCCCGCCAAATGGCTTCTACCAGTGGATGGTCATACCGGCCCGGCCGGCGGTCTCATTCCGGCGGAAACCATGGGAAACGCCGACATTGACCAGAACACATTCATCAAAAAAATGAAACAACCCCGCGGCCAATGCCGTGGAGTCCTCATATACGCCAAGCCCGAAGGATGCCTGCGTGCCTCCTGTGCCACGGGGGTCCGGCACCATTGCGGAAAAGGCGGCTCCCATGGCTCCCACATCATCCATCCGGCGGTCCATATTATCAATACGCCGGTTTAAATCCGTGGCAAGCTCCTCCAACCGGTTCTGAAAGGAAAGCTCGGTCTGCTGAAGCTGATACATGTTCACCGCGTCGGTGGCATCCACGCCATCGGCGATATTGGTGATGCGGCGCTGGAATTCATCGGACCCAACAGAAAAGGTGCCGGCCTGGTTTGCCACAGAACCCTGGCCCACCGCCACACTGCCTTCGGCCCCGGCTTCCACCCGGGCATTCTGACCCACGGCGGTCCCGCCGGCAGCATTGTCAGATACGGACGCATCCGCGCCGACGGCCACGCTGTCAACGGAATCGATACTGCTGTTGGCGCCGACCGCCACACTGTTGTCCGCCGTCACCCTGGCATTATAGCCGACCGCCGTATCAAAATCATTGGCTGTTGCCCGATCGCCCAGAGCCGTGCTCCCCATACCGGTGGCGCTGGCGCCGACCGCGGCTTCATTTGCCGGAGTCCAGCTCATCCCCCGGCTGTGAGCTTTGAGATCATCGATATCGGTTTCGTTGATGGTGACGCGGTCCCCCATTTCAACGATGTTGGTTTCATTTTCCGTTACGCGTTCCTTGACGCCGTCAATTTCAACTTCATTTTCGTCGACCCGAGCGTTTACGTCCACGATTCCGGCTTCGGCCCCGTCTACCCGTTCGGTTAACGTATTCACCTCTCCTTCGGTGGTGGTCGCACGATTTTCAAGATCGTCGATATCATCCTCCGCACCGTCCATGCGGCCTTCAAGGTTATATATTCGCGAAGAATGGCCGCTCACGCGGGACTTCACCCTGTCAAGCTGATTCACATTCACGGCATCCGTTCCGTCTTCACCGGGGGCAACGTTGGTGATTCTTCGCTCGCTTTCTTCGGCGCCAACAGACACCGTGTCTTCTTCATCCGCGATGGAACCCGCGCCAAGGGCGACACTGTTATCTCCGGAAGCCTCCGCATCTGTTCCGATCGCGACCGCATCTGTTCCAGATGCTTGCGCACCATCCCCGATTTCAACCACATCCGCGAATAGCGCTGGCGTGAGCATAAAAACTAACCCCACCATCGTCATGGCTATCAACATCTTTTTCATTGCATTGTCTCCTTTTTTTGAGGGTTTCAGGGTGAAAGAATGGTATAATTAAAAAATTTCCATATTGCGTAAACAGAAATGCGTGCAATACTTTGAAGTTTCGGTAAAATTAAGAGCGATTTCCAATGCGCCGATGCCAATGGCAGCGCCAACAATATAAATCACCTTTCTTTCAAAGGTCAAGCTGAAGCTTGAAAATAAAGGGGTTTTGAACATGCATCTAAATTTTTTGATTTTTTTGGCCGCGGTCTTAACCTTTCTCTTCGGCATCCACTACGCCTTTTTCCGCAGCTTTGTTTATTTTTTTAACATCACGCATCCGGCCGTCAAAATCTGTCTCTATGCGGCCATGGTGGTACTGACCTTTTCGTTTATCAGTGCTTTTATCGCCGTAAATCGCTATCCGAATGCCTGGACCATCGGATATTACTGGATGGCTGCTGCGTGGACCGGGTTTCTTATCCATTTTGTGGCCGCCGTCGGGATAATGTGGATCGTTATCGGAATATCGAGGATCACCGGATACGCTCTTCCTCTGAAATCAACGGCCATGTTTTTTCTGGCCGGAGCCGTTCTGTTTTCCCTCTGGGGTCTGTGGCGCTCGTTCCATCCCGAGGTCCGAAATATTGAGATCCCTGTAAATGCAACGGCGGGAGAGTGGCGCCGGGACCGTATCGTCCACATTACGGATGTTCACCTGGGCTTTCTCCGAGGAAAACACTTTGCTCATCGCATGGTCAACCAGATCAATGCCCTGGACCCCGATCTGATCCTGATCACCGGAGATCTGTTCGACGGGGTCGGCGGATTTTATGAAGACTTCATCGAACCGCTCAACCGGATGAGGGCCGGTGGCGGCATCTTTTTTGTCACCGGCAACCATGAACATTACGCGGGCATCGAAAAAACCCTTTCGATTATCAAAAAAACAAAGATCACCGTTCTTGACAATGAAATGATCCATATCAACGGTATTGAGATCGTGGGCGTCAGCTATCCGGGGATCCGCGCGGCCTCCGATATTACCGGTATTGCGGATGCAAAGGAGCCGAACAATTACCGCATTCTGCTCTTTCACACCCCCACCAGCGTTCTTCTGCCCACTGCCGTCCAAAAATCCTCACATGTCGCCACCTACTGGATGCCGGATACCTCCTATGAGGTGAACCGGCAAATGGACATCGATCTTCAGCTTTCGGGTCATACCCATCACGGTCAGATATTCCCCTTTAACCTGATCACGCGGTTGCTTTACCAGGGCAATGATTACGGGCTTACCCGGCATGACGGCCTTTATTTGTATACGTCAAGCGGAGTCGGCACCTGGGGCCCGCCTCTGCGCACCGCGGGCAAATCCGAAATCGTGCTGATCCGCTTCCGACAAACCGACTCCGACGTATAATGCCTTCGCAAAACGTTTTTTTGGCCGCGTTTCCTTCTCATGCCGGAAGCCGGAGCGCGGCATCGGCGGCGGAAAGTTCCTGATCCAGCCGGACCTGATCCCATCCGAGTTCGGCTCCGGCCATGATGCCGATTTTTTCCAGCACAGCGTTTCCGGGATGGCCGATATTGCCGATGCCGGTGCGGCGCAGGAGAATATCGGTCAATGTTTGGGCGGATTCATTGCGCACGGCATAGACCACCGACGCCATGATCTGACCGTCTTCGCAAATGATTTCGGCCAATGTTTTATTCTGCCGGGCCAGCTCAAACACGGCCCGGGATTCCGTTCCATAATCTCTGGCCAGAAAATCGATGGATTGAGAATCAAAATCCTTAAAATCATTTTGCATTTGAACCATGAAATCCTTCCTATCCACAATATCGCATCCCACCAGGTAATTATGATCGGTCATGGATTTTTTCGGGGGCCTGCAGAGTTTTTTCTCCACCATGTGAAGCGCGTTCTCCGCCAGACAGCGGCTGGTGGTATATTTTCCTCCTTCCACCGTGATCAGTCCGTCAAACCCGTCAGCGGCATTATCGTAAATTTCATATTTCCGGGAGGAATCATAGGTTCCCTCGGTCTGTTTGTCCACCAGGGGCCGCAGCCCTCCATAAGCAAACGTCACATCTTCGTAGGTCAAGTGTCGGTCGCCGATGGAAGCATTGGTGTCGTCGATCAGGGATTGGATGCTCTCCGGGGTGACGCGCCAGTCATCCGGACTGCCGACATATTCGGTGTCGGTGGTCCCGATCAACTGATATCCTCTCCAGGGGATGGTAAAAAAATGCCGACCGGCCGGGGTCCACATGACCACCGCATGCCGGGTGCTAAATTTTTTCGTCAGAATATGAATGCCCTCGGACCGTCGCATCCGGTGTCCGGATTCTCCGGATTTATCCGCTAGGTTTAAAATGATATCGGCCCAGGGGCCGCCGCAATTAATGACCAGCCGTGCTTTCAGATCGATGACATCGCCGCTGAGCATATCTTTGGCCCGCACGCCTTCGATGTTGCGATTCCCGGAAAACAGAAATTCCGAAACCGGGGCATAATTGGCGATTTTTGCACCATGGCGCACGGCGGATTTGATAAATGCAAGGGTCAGCCGTTCCGGATGAATGCTCTGGGAGTCGTAATAAATCGACCCGCCGGTCAGCCCCTGGGGCCGGACCATCGGTTCCATGCCCAGAACCTCGTCCCTGGAAAGCCATGCATGGCTTGGAATTTGCTGGGTCTTATCCCATGTCCACTGCCGATCAAAGGAAAGAATATCATATACCGTCAACCCAGCCCGAAGAATCCATTTGTTGCGCCGGACATCCTCGTACCCGGGAACCAGAAACGGAATCGGAGTCACGAGATTGGGGGCGATATTGCCCAGAATCCGGCGCTCCCGCAGAGATTCCCGAACCAGGGGAAATTCCAGGTTCTGCAGATACCGCAGCCCGCCGTGAATCAGCTTGGACGTGGCCGCGGACGTGGCCCAGCCGTAATCCTTTTTTTCCAAAAGGGCTGTGCGCAATCCTCTGGCG
The DNA here is from genome assembly GCA_964598885.1 of uncultured Desulfobacteraceae bacterium. Taxonomy (GTDB): domain Bacteria; phylum Desulfobacterota; class Desulfobacteria; order Desulfobacterales; family Desulfosalsimonadaceae; genus SURF-33. The sequence continues at coordinate 13,572 of CAZRES010000008.1, forward strand.
GCCGCGTCATAGGCCACCGCCGCGCCGGTGATGCCGCCACCCACCACAATGAGATCAAACGAGTCGTGCTTGCGGGTTTCTATGAATCTTTGCATCATGTTTTCTCCTTGTCGGCGGGTTTAGTAAGGATGCTGGTTAGGTCAATTTTGTTTTTTCCGGAAATCATCCGGTAATAATAGCTATCGCGGCGTCAGGGTCAGGATGCCGTCATCGGCGTTGACTTGCATTTGGAAACGATTCAGATAATTCATCCCGAGCAGACCGACATCCGGATGCTCCGGCAGATCCAGGACTAATGCCTCCACCCGATGTTCAATCCGGCCGCCGATTTCAAGGGCATCGATCATGACCGAGGGGGCAAAAACAATACCGCCGGCCGTAATTACCCGTTTCTTTGGAGCAAACGGATCGTATATGCCGAGCCGTCTGGCCACGGCAACGGGTATGGTGACCATAGATGCGCCAGTATCCACCACAAAACGCTGGGAAAAACGATAATTCAACATGGCATGAACACCGATTGGGCCGGCGTCCGCCGCAAAGCGGACCGTAATGGCATCCGGACCGGTTTTCAACGAACGGATCCTCTCTTCAATCTGTCTGACCTGATCGGACATCTCCAGTGGAAACCACTGAGCAGCAATGATATTTTCCGCTGTCCGCCAGTCGTTAAACGCCAGGGCCAGCCGGGCACCCATGAGCTTAAGACCGGGAGCATCGCCCATATTATTGACAGCCCGCTCATAAACCGCCATTCCGGCAGCGTAATCCCCGTCCTGGATCAGCAAGGTCATCCATCGTTGGTACATCTCCCGCAAAAAATCCCGGACCCGGGCTTCCTCCGGATCTCTAAAGTTTTCCGGATGGCGCAGCACTTCCTCTACAATGCCGACGGCCCGCGCAACGGCACCTGCATGCGAGACGTGCGATAAGGCGGCGATAAGCAACTCCGCGTCTCCGGCGCCGATCAGCACGCTGGCGTCGATCACGGAAAAGATATCATCCCCGCGACCGTCCCGGACCAGCCGGGACATCAGATCATGCATCCGGGGCAGCACTGCCGGCGCCGACAGATACGGGGGAACTTCCTGTTCGGGCAGACCGGAAGGCCGGCGGAAACCGTCGGCGAATAATCGCAGTTTTTCAAGAATATCGGCGTCGTTTCGTGCATAGGCAAGGATAAACCGCTCTTCCCGGCTGTTTTCAAACGTGGCGCGGTAGTAATCGGAAACGCTCAGTTCATAGACCAGATTTTCCTCGTCTGGTCCGCGCCAGAGATATCCGTGTTCCATAAACGGGCCAAAGGACCATCCCACCACCGCAGCATCCTGCACAAAAACGCCGGGTTCCCGGATGGAGGGGGGCAGGGCCGCCACCAAAAAATTTTGCTGTTCGGAAACAATATCCGCATGCGGCAGATCAAGGACAAGCTCGGAGACCACAGATACCCAGCGCAGCGGTTGGGACGGATTACCGGCGGCAAGCCGGGGACCGGAAAAGCGGTTCATTTCCTTAAGCTGCCAGATGCCGACACTATCATGATCGCCGATCCGGCCGCCGATAATTTCCCGTCGCTTTCCCTTGGAAACAAAATACCAGTCGTAACCGCCGATGCCCAGTTTTGCCGGCACCGCCACCCACCCACTGTCGGTCACGGCACCCACCATGTTGGCGATGGGGTTGCCGGCAATATCCTCGATAATGATCAGCCCCGCGGTAATGGCGATATCATCCTGGCCGGGAATATGGGGGGAAGGCACCATTCGCGGCACGGGTTCCTGGACAGGGAAGGAACGAGGCTCACCGGTATCAGAAGGGGTTTGAAACGCGTATTGATAATATGCCGCCCAACTTATCGCCAGCACAGCAGCCAATGCGCCGATGACTCCGAAGATTATCCCTAATCTTCGGCGATCCGGGCCGATCCGTCCCCCGCACCGCGGACAGAAAGCATAATGGGATTGAAGCATTATATGACATTTCGGACATCGCATGAAGCATTATCCATCTTCACCGTATTATCATCGTCATTCCCCACCGCCGGGCAGCCCGGTTTTTCGGTTGCGGAATATAGCAGCGGAGTATGTCTTGAATTCATATTCGGTTAAGGCTATTCTTATAATAATGTAAATGTAATTGAATTGCCCATCTCTTGCAACCGCCTTTTGGAAATACCGTTTCTGCAAACCGGCCGGTTTCGGAATCGGCTGTGGCAAGGAATCCGACGCTTATGAAAAAAATCAAATATCTTTTGATCATCATTATATCAACCGGTTGCCTGGTCATATCGACCCTGATGTTTCCGGCTGCGGCCGGAACCGATGTGGTGATATTGAAAAACGGACAGTTATATGAAAATGTCACCATCATATCCGATGGAGATCCCCTTCATTTCGAAGACAGCAAACGGGCTTATTTTATCAGCCGGGATGCGGTGGACTCCATCATTCGCACCAACCATAAGAAACCGGAAAGAATCGTCATACCGGAATGGGCCGAAAAATACCTGACGCCCCTGCCAGAAACCATTCAGTCCGTTGCCGGTCGTCATCTTACCATTATTGTGATCGCCGCATCAGCGATCCTGTTGTTTCTTTTCATCATTCTGTTGAAAATTCTCTGGGTCAACATCCGGCCCTTCCATGACGCGCGCCGGGAAAAACAGCGGATCCGTTTTGGAATCCGGCAGCTCGATTCCGGGGAAAAAGCTGTTTTGCGCGAATTTGCCATCTTTGATCAAAACACCCTGGAGCTGCCAGTGGAAGACCCCGTGGTTTCGGGACTTATGCAAAAAGGGATCCTGCAGCCAACCAAAGCAAAAGGAGAATACAGCGTTGCGGGACGCGTTCTGCCGGTGACCATCAATCCCATGGCCCGGAAACGGATCACACCGGTTGTCCTGGATCTGCCCCCGGATTGGGAAACCAATCCAGAGCGAAAAAAGGCGCTGATCATGGCCCGGCCGGCATTTATTCATGAAAAGGAGCAATTTATCAGCGCCCTGGAAAAAAACCGGCCGGGAATGTAAAACCGCCGCAAACCGCATTGGTGATTTATTTTCATGAAACCCGGAAACAAAACCCTGACCATGCAAGACCTCGTGGATCATATCTGCGATCTTCGGAACCAGGGCTCTTCGGCGCCGGCCATCGTGACGTTCTGTTTTTCAGATACCCCGGCCCTCAAAGCTTGTCTGATCGGATGCCGGATGAAGCGCTCCATTCCCGTTATCATGACCACGTTCAACCAGGTCAACACCGATGGCGGCTATGCGGGCCTCACAGCGCCCGGATTCACGGCCCGTGTTCATGAACTGGCCCATGAAACCGGATATGAAGGCCCCATCATTTTCGGCCGGGATCACGGCGGCCCGTATACGGTGACCGGCCATCACAACCTCTCTCGGCAGCAGGCCATGGCATGGGTCAAACAGAATATCACCGAAGACTTGAACGCCGGTTTTTCCTGCTGGCACGCCGACGGGACCAGCGGCAGGGACGATGAAAAAGATAACGGCAGCCTGCCCCTCGACCTCGTGGTGGACGCCACCCTCGAGATGATCGCCTGTTGTGAACAGGAACGGCAACGGCTGCGAAGAAAACCTGTCTCATACGAGATTGGTTCCGAGGAACAAAAAGGCGGGCTGACCTCGCCGAACCGGTTTGATGCGTTTCTAAACCGCCTGAGCCGAAGCATCGTTGACCGCGGCCTGACGACGGCACGCATGGATTTTGTGGTAGCCCAGACCGGAACCGGCATGAAGCTCAAGCGCCAGGAAGAAATGCCGCATTTTTACCTTTATCAGGACGGGTTCAAACCGGATTGGGTAAAAGCTCTTAACCGGGCGGCGGAAAAATACCGACATCCCGGCGCCCGGCTGCTCTTTACCCAGCATTATTCCGATCATATCCGTCCGGAAGACGCAAAAGCCCTTCTGCGATTCGGGGCCGGAAAAATCAACTTCGGTCCGGAGATGACCATGCCGGAGCTGGTCCGTCTGCTGTCATGGGAAACCGCGGAACGCCGCCTGCTGGCCGTATCCGGCCGTATCCAGGAAGCATCCGGATTCCGGGAGGCCATGATCCGGGAAATGGACAAGCATCCCGACATCTGGCTTTCTCATCTGCCGGAAACAGCAAGTGGTGGACCTGTAAACGTAAAAAAAACCCTGGCCGAAAAGCGCCCGGAAATACAAGACGCCCTCATTGTTTTCCGGGGCCGATATGTGAAAAACCGTCCCGCCTGTAGCAACGCCATACAGCGACTGTTGCGCAACACCATGAATTTAGATATTGACAAAAATCCGGAAAACACCATAATCGGAGAGATTCTCAATGTCGCCGTCCTGCCCAGGCTGAAGCAATTCCGCATGTCAGGACTTTTGGATGCCGTTGCCGCATCACCTAAATAATTATATCCAAATCCATGGGTGTATCACCGCAACTTGCTGAATCCGGAAAACCGTACTTCCTGAAAACAAAAATGATGAATTAACCGGGAGATAAAAAAATAAGGAGATGTAATGAAAAAAATTATGGTAAAAACCCTGTACCTGATCGCCTTGACACTGGTTTTTACGGCATGGACCAACAGCTTGCAAGCCGATGAAATAACGGATTCCATCGACGAGGCCCTGCAGAACTACAAGAATGGAGATTATTCAGATGCAGTCGCCAACCTTAATTATGCCTCCCAGTTGATTCAACAGAAAAAAGGGGAGGATCTCAAGGGTCTCCTGCCCGCCCCCCTGAAAGGCTGGACCGCTGAAGACGCCTCATCCCAGGCCATGGGTGCGGCCATGCTGGGCGGCGGCGTAACCGCTGAACGTCAGTATTACAAAAAAGACAGCAGCATTACTATTCAGATCGTCACGGATTCACCCGTATTGCAGGGCGTAATGATGATGATGTCAAATCCCATGTTCGCCGCATCCGACGGTGGAAAGGTCCAGCGCATCAACCAGCAGAAAGCCATCGTCAAGTATGAGGCGGGCGGCCGCAGCGGCAGCATTCAGATTGTTGTGGCCAACCGTTTCCTGGTCACCATTGAAGGAAGCGATGTGGCCAAAGAAGACCTTGAGGCTTATGCCAAGGCCATGGATTACAAAAAAATGGAAGCCATGCCGTAACCACCATTTCCAGCAGTCGCCGCCCCCGCTCAGATCTTGCCGCGCTCCTGGGCGATGCGGATATAGGTTTCCATACCTGTCCTCGGAGGAACATACCGGGCGTCTTCGGATTTTCGGATCAGACGGATGGCTTCCGCAGGGCAGTTGGAAACACACAGTCCGCAACCGATGCAGCGTCGCAGATTGATCCGGGCGATATCATCGACCATGTCGATGGCATCCATGTGACACCGCTCCAGACAGGCTTCACATCCGGTACAGTCTTCGGCCGCCACCTGGGCGTAGTAATTGCTTTTGACCGCTTCCGCCGGGTGATCCTGTTTTTTCAGCGAGCGAAGCATGCCGCAGCAGCATCCGCAGCAACTGCACATGCCGCCGACATATTGGGAATTAAAAGGCTGCATCACCAAGCCGGCGGCCTCATTTTTTTTCGCGATTTCCTTGGCTTCTTCCTTATCGATATACCGGCCCATGCCGTTATCCACATAGTAATCGGCATGGGAACCGAAGATGAAACAGGCTTCCATGGGCTTGTCGCAGCCGTGGCCGGCTTTTTTGGCGGCGGTTCGGCAGATACACATGGCCACGGCGATTTTTTTCTGATCATCGAAAATTCGCGGCACGTCTTCGTAGGGCGCTATGGGCCATTCGCTGACCAGAGTCCGGTTGATGGGAATGGTGCGCATCACGGGCGTATCATAGGCCTGAAAACTTTTTCCCAGGGCCGCTTCGTAATAATCGTAAATATCCTGGGCCAGCGTTTCATCCACGGTATTGAGCTGGAACTCAAAAATACCCACCACAAAGGGAACCGCCGCGTATCGGCGCTGATCGTTTTTTTTCTGCCGGAACAACAGGCCTCGGGCGGCCATATCTTCCAGGTGGGCTGCTGTTTCGTCCACCGGCAGATTAAGGCGGCCGGCCACGCTTTCCGGAGTCTCCAGCATGGGGGACATCATCAGAAAAAGTTCCGCATCGGCCCGGGAAAACAAACGCTTTAAAATCCGGATTTCCACGCCGGTTTCCGAAGGGGGAAAACCGGTGGCCATGTCATCCAGCCGTTGCCGCAACTGCTCATAAACCGCATGCTCATTCATTCTGTCTTCCTTTTATTGGTAGAACGTTATTGCCGGCTGTCCGGCAGCAAGCTGATCTAGGGAGAGATCGTGGAGCCCGGTTATGCCTCCTGCCAGGAAATCGCCGGCGGATTTCGCAACGGCAGCCGGTGATAGGTATGCCGGGGATAGCCGACCATCATAGCGCCGAAACTGGCATGGCCTTCGGGAAGAGAAAGCGCTTGTTGAAGGGGCGTCCAGAGCATGGCCGCCGCCTGAAAAAAACCCGCCCAGCAGGTCCCCAGTTCCAGGGTGGGGGCCGCCAGATCCAGGTAAGTCAGCGCGATGGTCGCAGCGGTCTGAGCTGTGATATCCGCGCTGGAGCCATGAGCGATGATCAGATGGGGGGCATCCCGGCAGATAACGTCCACGTTCATATCCCAAGCTCCCACCACCAGTTCCATATGCATGGCCGCCGCCACGGACGGCTGTTTCCGGATCATGTCCCGCATCCAGTCGGCCACCAGGCCTGTCAGGCGATGCAATTCATCCTTTTGGTAAATCACATGCCAGCAAACCGGCTGCCGGTTATGTCCGGACGGCGCATAAGACGCCGTCTCCATCAGGCGGGTCAGGGTTTGTCGGGGAACCGGCTTATTTTTACGATAGACCCGAATGGATCGGCGGGAACGCAGAAAATGGGTGGCCTGTTCAAACGACAGGCGCCATTCCGGCCGGACCGGTTCGCAGTCCTCCGGTGACATGACCGCATGGGAAAGGGCGCCGGTGGGACATGCCGCCACGCAATGACCGCAACGGATGCATAGCTGATCGGCGCCCGGCACGGGTTTCGGCAGTTGATCTTTTGTAAACGAGATAATTTTAATGGGGCAGACATCCGCGCAGATACCGTCTTTGTTGCACAACTCGGGATTGACCGTGATCATACACACTCCTTGTGTTTTCTTTTCGCGTTCAAACAGGCATCGGCGTTACATATGCGTTCAGCGCCCTGCTTTCCGGAAACACGCCCACGTGTCGCTGTGTTGCCGTCGGGGTATATCTTGATGGCAAAATGGAATAAATAATACTTTCTGGTGCATTACTATCGCATGGGAAAAAACATGTCAATTAAAAATAAAACGAGCGCTCGTTTTTATTACGGGTTCGGCAACCCGTCCCACCGATACCGCTTTTCGATTTCCTTAAGCCGGATTTTGGCCGCATCATTGTCCGGGTTTTCCTTGATCTCCAGCACCAGTTCGTCAATGGCCAGATCGATCATTCCTTTTCGCAGATATTCCATGGCCCGGTGATAACGATCGGAGACGGCCATTTCCGTTGCATCACGGGCCTTAATCGCCGCAGTCATGCTTCCATGGGCCCGCATGTTATTTTCATCGAGCATGATGGCTCTTTCATAATACGCCACGGCTTTTTCCATATCCCCTTTTTCATAATACATATCCCCGATACGGCGAAACTCATCGGATTGGTTGACGCGCTCGGCTGTTTTCTTTGCATCCGGGTATTCACCGGTCTTGAGTTCATGTTGCCTGAACCTGGGGTGCTCTTCGATTATTTCCGTTCGGCCGGGTTCGACGCTGATATCGGGATCATCAGCATAACCCCGGCCGGCCGCAAACAGGGCCAGTAGCACTGATGCCAGCAGGATCTTATTTTTCATGGTCCGCTCCTTTCTTCCGCACATTTCTTTCCAGAAACTTCTCTGACGTGGGCGGTATACGGATACGCAACGAGATCGTGGAATTGAAAAAAATGCGGATGCCGTCTATGATTTTACCAGTCGGATCGCATGGGTTTCTTTTAAAAATTCCTGGAAATGATTCAGGATCAGGGCCACGGCGTCGTCGATCCCCATATCCGGCCGGCCCGATGCCTTCCGGCAGGATGTCAGCAGACGCATATTGCCGGCGTCCAGGCCGAAATAGTTGCGAATGTAAAGTTCCAGTGCGCCGTGCCGACTAAAAAATTCGCTCGCACTCAAACCGGCCATGACGACTTTTTCCTTTAACGGCAGATCCGCGGCAAGACGCGTCACGGCATCGGTCAGCGACGCCGGAATTTCCCTGCGATCGGCCGTCTCAAGCGAATCTACGGGCCGATTGATAAAATCCGGCATGCTTTCTTCCATCAGCAAAAAATAATAAACCGCCTCCAGAATTTGGAATACGGCCGGATAGATCCCGGGATCTTTGCTGGCCCGGGGGCCGGCCACGTTTAAGACTTTAATCCCGTGATGCCGGAGCCAGTGCATGATTTCAAACGCAACGTGAAACTCGTCCATCCCGTCTAGATCCGCGTGGAGGCAGTGACGTCCGTTCCGGTCGGCTATTTGCCGGGTCAGTTCCGAGCCCCCGGTCAAGGGTCCGTGGGAAAAGATCAGGGTGCCGTCCGCCTCAAGCACGTTTTTTCCCGTGCGCTCCGCATACACCGATGAGGATGTTTCCCTGACCTGATACCGGTCCGGGATCACGCCGTCTTCGGCCAGTCGACCCCTGGGGACCCATCCTCCATGGAAAAGACCATTGTCGATGGCAAAATCAAGGGCCGCCCGATCCGCGCCGGTCTGTCCGCCGGAGATAATTTTTTCTAATATCATAAGGATGTTAAGGTATCAAAACTTTTACAGTGGAAGTTTCGCATGAAGCTGGCCGGCCAGCTCTCTGGCAGCCGCCACCTGCTCCGTGGTCATGCGGCTTTTTATAAGGGCCTGCTGGCGGGCCGCGATGGCTTCGCCTCGCTCCACAACCAGCGATATCAAGGCATATGCCATGATATCATCCCGATCCACGCCCTGGCCGTTAAAATACATCATGGCCAGGCTGTATTGGGCGTTGCCATCTCCCTGAAGCGCGGCTTTTTGGTACCATTTAAAGGCTTTTTCAAAATCTTTTTCCACGCCGATGCCGTTATAACACATCCCCGCGAAACGGAGCATGGAATAAACATCGCCGCTGGACGCCGCCCGTTCATGCCACCTGGCTGCCTCGGCAAAATTTCGCTGGACGCATAATCCATTGTCATGCATCACCCCAAGACGGTTTTGGGCTTTCCTGCTTCCGGCATTGGCGGCTTTTTTATACCAGTCAACCGCCTGAACGCAATCAACACCCAGCCCGCCTTTTCCCTTTTCATGAATAACGCCGATTCCGAATCCCGCCTCATTAAAGCCGCTGTCAAAGGCCTTTTCACACCAGGTCAGCGCTTTTCCTGTATCCCGATCTTTTCCCAGGCCGCCGTTCAAATACATCAACCCGATCCGGTACATGGCCTTTGCATAACCGGCGCCGGCGGATTTTTCATACCAATAAATCGCCTTTTCCGGGTTTTGGGGCATACCGTCGCCATTTTCATGCATAATGGCCAGACAATACATGCCGGGCGGAAAGCCGTTTTGCGCCGATCGCTTAAAATAGGAGACCGCCTTGGTGTAGTTTTGGCGGAACCCACTCTCCCCGTTATAATAGAGCATCCCAAGATTAAATACCGAAAGCACGTATCCGCGGGCTTCCGCCGCCTGGAACCAGTGAAGGGAGCGGGCAATATTTTTAGGCACGCCCTCTCCCTTCAGATACATATCACCAAGAGTATACTGCGCGTCGCCGAGACCTGCTTCGGCTGCTTTTTGATACCATTGAGCCGCTTTTTCAAAATCCCGGTCCCTGCCGATGCCGTCATCAAAAACAACACCCGCGGCATATAACTGCACTGGCTCGGCATCCGGCTGATTGGCGGCCTTTAAATACCAGGCGGCCGCCTCTTCTGCATTTTCTTCCACACCCAGTCCATGATATCGCATATGGGCATACGCATATTGCGACAATCCGTGACCGCTTTCCGCCGCCTGGAGATAAAATCCGGCGGCCCTGGCCGCATTTTGCTGAACTCCCTGGCCGGTCTGATACATGTAACCGAGGGTATACATGGCCGCCGTACCTCCCCGCCGGGCGGCCCGCAGAAAAAAATAGGCCGCTTTCTCATAATCCGGCAGCACTCCCCGGCCCTTGTAATATTTAATGCCCTGGGCGGTCATGCGCAGCATTTCCGGATCCGGCGGAACGATCTCATCGGAGTCGTCTTCTGTTTCCACTGGGACATCGGTCGGTTCCGCCCCTTTTTCATGGCTTGCCGTTTTCTCGGGTGTTCCGATGGTTTCGGCCGCCGACAGGAACCGGAACATTCCCATTGAGAAGCATAACACGGCCGCAATGACCGCAACCCTGGCCATGAAATTAAGAGCACCAATGGCTTTCATCATGTTCTCCCGGATGCGATGATGGGATTGAAGAGGTTAAAACTATCTTATAATATTCTAAAATTGCGGTAAAGGCCACCAAAAGTCAAGGGTTTTGTCAAACCCCACGGAAACAACGGTTGCATGACAACAGATTTTTTATTAGATTTTAATAAATTATTTTCAAACAAAACATGGACAATTCCATGGTCCCAACTAAAGAAAAAAATAAATTGCTGGCCGACCATATCCAAGCCGTTCTTACAGACGGAATCACGATTTCCGGCGCAGAGGCGCGATTTATCGAGACCGCCTTTGTCGGAGCCGGGATCGAGAATCTGGTGGACCTTTTATCGGAGCCGGAAAATTTTGAAACCGAATCCCTTTTCCAACTGTTGCTCTATCCGGATCTGCCTTTCCAATCGGCGATCGAAGCAATCCTGGAAAAGACCGTATTTACAAATACGGATGTCACGCAGATCCTGTCTTTTCTCCGTCAGAAACCCCTGCGCGCTGCTTTACGAATTGGCGGCGTTCCCGGCGGTGATACGCTATTAACTATTGATGTCCCTGCCACCGCCATAGAAACTCTGATTGCCCGTCTGAAAATAACCCGGCAGATCGATGCGCGCATCAGCCGTGCACTGGCGCAATGCCTGCCCGACAAGCCGGCAGTCCTCAACGCAAGGGTTCAATTGCGAAACGCACGTTTTTTGTTTACCGATCCGATAACCGGTTTTTTTTGCCGGTTTCTGGAAAAAAGCCGGGACATGCCCGATTTTTTTGACCGGGCATTTGGTTTTATGGTTGATTTTTTCGATGAAACGGCTGTCGGAGTGGACATTTACGCCGCCCTGATGAAAAAAAAACAAATCTGCCGTCAAATGATCCGGCACGCATTAAACATGGAAAAAATTCTTCAGGAGAATCCCGTGGAGGCGGTGATGATGCGCGGAGAGCCCATTCTCTGCATAGACGCGGCCGATGCCCGTGACCAGATGAATCTGATCGACGGCATCTGCACGTTGGTATTCGGTATCACCGATGCTGCCATCACCGACGCTACCGGAATGTAAACGGGATTAATAAAAATTACGGATCCGCTCGGCCTCGGCCTCGGCTTTTTCCGCCAACTGCCGGCGGTTGGCGAGGGATGCTGCTTTTTTAAAAGATTCGTAGGAGTTACGATATTTATTATCGATCCGGTAGGCCCTGCCGAGATCAAAATGAATCTGGGCCTCTTTCGGCGCCAGGGACGCGGCCTGCTCCATTGCTTCCACGGCCTCCGCATTCCGTCCCACCGCCATAAAGGCCAGGCCCAGATTATGGTGCGCCTTTGGAAAATCCGGACTGATGTCAATGGCTTCCTGATAATAATGAATGGCCTTTTCATATTCCCCGAGTTTGAAGTAGGCAAATCCCATGTTGGTCATCGGATAGTGCGGGGTCATATACATGAGATCTTTGGCGGCCTTTTCAAAACAAGCAATGGCCGCCTGCCAGTCTTCCGCTTCCAGATAAGCCGTTCCCAGATTGTTCAGGGCCGGCGTATAATCCGGCTTCAGTTTGATCGCGCGTTCGAAATGGCTGATGGCAAGCTCCGGGTTCCGCTTGGCCAGATAGACCAGTCCAAGATTGTTTTGCAGATAGGCGTCTTCGGCAGAAAGCTGCTCGGCTTTTTTAAACTCGATGAGCGCCTTGGTAAATTGCTCCTGTCCCATGTAGGCTTCGCCGAGTTCCCGAAAAGCCCTCGCCTGATCCTTTTTAACATTGGTCTGGCTGGAAGAGCACGCCGCTACAGCAGCGACTAGCACCAGCAGCATACCGTAATAAACCATATTGCCGAGCAATCCGGCGATCCTGTTTTGTTTCAGCATTTTTTAAAACCCCTTATCCTACCCTCTGTTACGATTATTACGGCGCCATGGCGATGACATGAATTCCGGCGTCGGCGAAAAACGCCGCCAACCGTGAGGGAACCGGTGCTTCCGAAAAAAGAATCCGTTGATAATCCGGATTATTCCAAGCAACCATCATTCCCGGTACACGAATGGATGGATTGTGGATGCGCGGCCGATCCGCCACCCAGAAGGTAGGGTCTTTTTCATAGCTGATGGACAGGTGCGTCAAAAACGTCTGTACAATATCCCGATTCGTATTGCGCCCATCAATCTGAATCAATGCAAATCCCTCTTTTTCGAGGGATCTTATTGCTTCGCCGCGGAGATCTCCGAAATCCACCAGCACCTTGCGGCCATCATGGGCGACCATCATATTGGCCCGGGTTTTAACTTCAAATCCGGCATACGGAAATGCGATTTGAACTTTTTCCTGGTAATTGATCTCGAAAAGATCGGCCAACTCACGGATGACCTCTTCAGGCGAAGTGGACGGCAATACCAGCGCGTCTCTGGGGCGGGACTGCCGGACACCGTAGCGATCCGCCGCGCCGAACCAGTCATCGCTGTCGATCCACTCGGATACCAGTATTCCTCTTCCTTCAAGATAGACCCGGAATGTTGCGGGCAGAGCTTGATCCGGGTGATCGAGAACGGCAAGATAGACCTTACCGCGCCCGCTTGGATTATCATATATATAATCCGCCCTGAGAGCCATGCTCACCCCGCTGTCGGTCAGGGTGATTTCATTGTCACATTTTCCGCCGCTGATCATGGGACAAATCGGATCGAGCAGATCATGCAATTGGACTGAGGCCGGAATTTGCAGAATGCCCAGGTTTTTCCAGTGCATCGTAATGATATCGGCATCGATGGTGGAAATCCGGTTTTCAGGCGCATATAAAATCCGTTTTCCCGAACGGAATTCCATCACGGGAGAAACGGACAGATCCAGACGGAAATCGGGCTGCCCCTTGCGGGGAAAAAAATATTCTCCGGAGTCGATAAGATCCGCCCTGAAAATTCGAGCCGCTTTTTCAAAATGGGTTTGGGGGGAAGTGCGGATTATGCCGGTGGCGGAAGGTTTCTCCGGGGTGCCTGACGACTCCGGAGCCGTTGGGCGCATCATGTCGGCACGGGCCGAAGATTCCGACGTCTTCGGAGATTGGAGCAATGCAAGTTCCTGAATCTCAAGGGGTTCCGGGACCGTTATCGGCGCAGGCACGCTGAGGAGCGGTTCTTCTGTCTCCGAGACCGCGATCTTGCCCGACGCATCAAACAGTTCGTCATACCGGGGGTTTTCTCTTATGGCGGGATCCGGGAGACGGAGTTTCTGGCCGACATAGATGTTGTTGATATCCTTGACATCCGGATTTAAATATTTAAATATTTCAATGCCTTTTTGATAAGATAAACTGCCGGGCCGACCAAAGCGGGGGACCAGCAGACTGGAAACCGTGTCGCCTTGAACCACGATATGTTCAAAAGAACTCGCCATCAATTCATCGGAAATATTTGAAATGATGATCATGGGAATGTCCACGACTCCTGTTTCCTGACCCTCCAGGGAACCGGGCTCCAGAATTTTGAGCGGGATCAATATCTTCTGATTGGGATAGATCAGATTGACATCTTCCACCTCCGGATTGAGTCGTTTAAAGATCTCCAAAAACAGGGGCAGATCGCGGATGGCGATTTCCCCCCGCTGCCGAAACATCTTGAGCAGATAGTCATTTTTTTTAACGATATAGGGATCGCACAGGATATCCCGGCCCCCGTCCTGTCTGACGACAAACTGTTTTTTTACCTGGGAGGCGCCGGCTGTCGCTAATCCGATTGCCAGGCAAACTGTCATCGCCAATGCGGAAAGAAAAAGATGCGTTTTTTTCATGGGGATCTCCGGCTATGGTTTTTTGAGATCGAGCCTGGTTGCGATTTCCCCTGAAACCCGGCGAACAAAATCCGCAAGCGCCTGCCCGGTCAGCGGTTTTCCGGGCTCAGGGACCTGTTTCAGATCGGCCGGGCAAACCAGCTCCGGCGTATTCATCAGTTCGGGCCGGGGCGTTACCCCGTATTCTTCGGGAAATCGATTTTCAAAATACATATCCTGAAATCCCGAAAACTTCAAGGCATGCGCCGTTGAATCGAGCACGACCGATGCCCCGGGCTCGACCCACCCATTTTTGACCGCGGTCAACAGGCCGGCCAGGCATTCCCCACCGTGGGTGCATGCCACATGGCCGTTCCGATTGGCCCGCAACTGCCAGTCCATAATGTTCTGCTCGGTGACCCGGGCCACAAAAACTTTTCGCTGACCGGCAGCCCTGTCATAAGCCTCCGCCAGACGGATCACCCGGGGCATGGATACCGGATTTCCGATCATGGCGGCCTGGGCCACGCTGGATTTCACATCCACAGGCGCAAAATGCCGTTTTGCCGGATCTGATTCCTGGTAATACGTGTATACCGGGTCGGCGTGCTCGGACTGGACACCGATAATTTTTGGCAACGCATCAATGATACCGGTGTGATAAAATTTTAAAAACCCGCTCATGACTGCCGTAATATTGCCGGCATTGCCGATGGGTACGATGATCACCTTGTCGGCCACGTCGTATTCGAACCATTGGGCAATCTCATAGGAATACGACTCCTGCCCGAGAATGCGCCAGGCGTTTTTGGAATTAAGAAGGGCCACGGGATAATTCTCCGACAGCGCCTCCACGATCTTCATGCAGTCATCAAAAACGCCGGGAATTTCAAATACCCGGGCGCCGCTTCCCAACGGTTGGCCCAGTTGCTGGGGGGTTACTTTCTTGTGGGGCAGCAGCACCGCGGATTTCACGGAGGCCTGAAGATACGATGCATAAAGGGCCGCGGCGGCGGATGTGTCGCCGGTGGAGGCGCACACAGCCAGCACATCGGATAGCAGACCCTGACCAAGCAGATAGTTGATATAACTCAGGGCCCCGGCCATTCCCCGGTCCTTAAAGGAAGCGCTGGGATTCTGGCCGTCGTTCTTGAAGTAAAACCGGCGCCCGACAGCTTCCTGAAGCCTGGCATTAGCCTCAATAACCGGTGTATGCCCTTCCCCGAGATAGACTACAGCTTCCAGCGGAATGATGGGTCCGATAAATTCATGGAACAGAAAAATCCCTTTTAACGCCGGGACCGTCAGCATCTTCCGGTAATCAAAGATCTGCCGCCACAGATGCCCCGGAATTTTTTTCAAACGCGCACTATCGATATCTTCCAGGAGCAGTACGCGCCGACATTGGGGGCAGGTATAAAGGAGTTTTTCAATCCCGTAAGTCCGATCGCACCCCAGACAACGATAAATCATTTGTCCCGAGGGCTCCGGGATCAGATATGGCCGGATATGCTCCGGAAAATCCGTCAGCTTCACGACCCGATCCTTTCCTGGCCGCCCATGTACGGGCGCAGTACATGGGGTATCACCACGGTCCCGTCGGACTGCTGATAATTTTCCAGGATGGCGGCAAAGGTACGGCCAACAGCCAGTCCGGATCCATTTAAGGTGTGCACCGGCTCGGTCCCCTTTTTATCGTTCCGCTTGAATCGAATCCCGGCGCGCCGAGCCTGGAACCCCTCGAAATTGCTGCACGATGATATTTCACGGTATTTATCCTGGGCCGGCATCCAGACCTCGATGTCATAGGTTTTGGCCGACGAAAACCCCAGATCGCCGGTGCAGAGCGTTACCACCCGGTAGGGCAATTCCAGCCGCTTCAATACGGCCTCGGCGTCGGCCAGCAGTTTTTCCAGTTCGTTATAGCTGCTTTCCGGCGCGACGAATTTCACCAGCTCCACCTTGTTGAACTGGTGCTGACGGATCAGGCCCCGGGTATCCTTACCGTGGGATCCGGCTTCCGAGCGGAAACAGGGCGTATAGGCCGCATAATAGATCGGCAGCTGCTCTTCATCAAGAATCTCATCTTGATGAATATTGGTGACCGGGACCTCAGCCGTGGGGATCAAGAAGAAATCCCGGTCCGCCAGTTTGAACAGATCCGTCTCGAATTTGGGCAGTTGGCCGGTTCCGGTCATGGATTTTCGGTTGACAATAAATGGCGGCAGCACCTCGGTATAGCCATGCTCCCGGGTATGGAGTTCAAGCATGAAATTGATCAGAGCCCGCTCCAGGCGCGCCCCGTCCCCGAAATAAAGGGGAAACCGGGCGCCGGCGATCTTGGCGGCCCGCTCCAGGTCCAGAATCTTCAGGTTTTCACCAATGGCCCAATGGGCCAGGGGTGCAAAATTAAATGCCGGCAGAGCGCCTGCTTTTCGAATCGTCACATTGTCCGTCTCATCCTTTCCAAGGGGAACGGAGGCATGGGGCATATTGGGAAGTCGGATCAAAATATCATTGACGGTGGTCTCCGCCCCGGATAACGCCTGTTCCAGTTTCTTGATCCGTTTCGACACGTCCCGCATTTCTGTGACCAGGACTTCGGCATCATCTCCTTGTTTTTTCAAAATGGCGATCTCATCGGAGACCACATTGCGGCGATGGCGCAATTCATCCATTTCCGAAAGCAGGGCGCGGCGGTTTTCCTCTTCCACCCGAAAGGTTTCCAGGTCGGCGGTGTCTCCCCTTTTTCTCAGGGATTGATATACTTCAGGCAAATTTTGCCGTACATACTTGATTTCCAGCATAAAATACCTATCTTATTCATTGTGATTTTTCCCTACAATCTAAATAAAAAAAATTACCATGATGGACGATATACGTCAATCATTATTGAAAATTTTTCATTATCGTGTATAATATCGTTTAAATGAGATGGTATCGTTGATCCCCGGGAAAATAAACCCATCCGGGGATAACGGAAAAATGACACCGTTGACGGAGCGGACATATGGAAGATTTAAAAGAAAAAAAGCACGAACTTCGGAAAAAAATCGATAAAAAGCTCGGCGCCCTTGCGCGAAAGGAGCTGAAACAAAAATATCAAGCTATTGAAGAACAATTATTTGAGTTTGCCAATTTCCTTGAAGCGCAGACCACGCTTCTTTATATCAGCCAGACCAATGAGGTGGATACCCGGCCGATCCTCAAACGATGCAGCCTTACGCCCAAACAGATTGTGCTTCCGCTTTTTCACCCGGAAAATAATGGTGTACGTCTTTTCAAGCTCTATAATATCGAAACCGATCTGAAGCCGGGCCCGAACAATATTGTCGGCCCGGATCCGGATCGCTGCAAACTGGTGGAAATGGATGCCATTGATATCGCCATTATTCCGGGCATCGTCTTTGATGAAAAAGGGGGACGCATAGGAGACGGGTCCGGGCGATACGATCGGATCATTCCAAAACTGCCCGCGACCACACGAAAAGTCGCTTTCGCCGTTGAAGATCAGATGGTGAGCCAGGTGCCCATGGATTCCCATGACAAATACGTGGACATCATCATCACGGATAAACGGATCATTTATAAAATCTGAAAATATAAGATATAAGGGACCGGTTTTAAAACATTTACTTTCGGTTCTGAAAATTCTACCTATTGAAATACTGACGATATCCGATTCAGGTTCGTCTCCCAACCGAACCCCACACTTTTTTCCGGATTTTGACTATCCATGAAACCTGTTATCGCTCTGATCGGTCGTCCCAATGTGGGCAAATCGACCCTGTTCAACCGGATCACCAAAACCCGGGCGGCTCTGGTGGATGACATGCCCGGCGTTACCCGGGATCGCCACTATGGCGATGCCGTCTGGAACGGCCATTCGTTTATTGTCATGGATACCGGCGGCTTCTCCACCGGACAGGAGGATGATATTTCCGCGCTGAGTCGCGCGCAGGTCCATGCGGCCGTCAATGAAGCCGATGCTTTGGTTCTGGTGTTAGACGGCAAAACCGGCATTACACCATATGACCGGGAACTGATCGATAAGATCCGCTCCTTCCAGGGAAAGGTTTTCTGCGTCGTCAACAAGATCGACGGGCCGGAAAAAGAGGACGTACTTTTCGATTTCGTCCGTCTGGGCATGGAACCTCTTTATCCCGTTTCAGCGGAACACGGCTACGGAATATCGGATTTTTTGGATGCATTAGCGGATTCATTTCCCCCCGGTGCTGAGGAAATTGTCGAAGATGACGTGATCCGGATCGCGGTGATCGGCCGACCCAATGTGGGGAAATCTTCCCTGGTCAACCGTATCCTGGGTCAGGATCGCGTGATCGTCAGCCCATTGCCAGGCACTACCCGGGACGCCATTGACATGGCGTATACGGTCAATGGACAAAGGTATCTCCTTATCGACACCGCCGGCATCCGCCGGAAAAAACACGTAGCGGAAAAAATTGAAAAATTTTCCATTATCAAAGCGTTAAAAAGCATCGACCGCTGTGATATCGCCCTGATGGTCATCGATGCCGACGAAGGCATCACGGATCAGGATATTAAAATTGCAGGGTATGCCTTTGAACGGGGTCGCGGCTGTATTTTCCTGCTTAACAAATGGGATCTGGTACAAAAAGACGATAACACTCTCAAACGGTTCACGAATCAGCTGCGGGATGCGGCCAAGTATCTTCATTTCGCGCCCATCCTGCCGATTTCCGCCCTCACGGGAAAAAATGTTTCCCGAATATTCAGTCTGGTGAAAACCGTTTTCGAGCAGTTTACCATCCGCATCAGCACCGGCCCGTTAAACAAAATTTTTGAACGGGCCACCACCCGGACCGAGCCGTCCCTTTATAGCGGCAGACGGCTCAAGTTTTTCTATGCCACCCAGATCTCTGCCAGGCCGCCCACGTTCGTCTGTTTTGTCAATTATCCCGAAGGAGTTCATTTTTCCTATCAGCGGTATCTGGTCAACCAGATCCGGGAGGCAACCGGTCTGGACAAAATTCCCATTCGCCTGTTTTTACGAAAACGCGAAGGCCACAACGCCAGAATCCACAAAAAATCAAAATCCGGAGCGCATCGACAAGGGCGCAAGCGCGCCTGATCCATCAGGAAAAAGCCGTTAATGGATTACCGCCATACACCAGGTGAAAACCAGGATATATTTGAATTTCAAGCGGATACTTCAGCAAAAGCCCAGCGTCCGCTAGCAGACCGGATGCGACCGGAACATCTTGATGCCTACATCGGCCAGAACCACCTAGTGGGGCCGGGGAAATTGATTCGAAACGCCATTGAACAGGATCGCCTGTTTTCCATGATCCTCTGGGGGCCTCCCGGTTCCGGCAAAACCACCCTGGCCCGGATCATTGCCCGGAATACCCGCTGCTATTTCGTCCAGTTCTCGGCCGTACTCTTCGGAGTCAAGGAAATCCGCCAGGTCATTGAGACGGCCCGGAAACAGCGAACCATCCAGCGAAAACGAACCATTCTTTTTGTGGATGAAATTCACCGGTTCAACAAGGCCCAGCAGGACGCCTTTCTGCATCATGTCGAAAGCGGGCTGATCATTCTGATCGGCGCCACCACGGAAAACCCGTCCTTTGAAGTCATCCCGGCCTTAATGTCCCGATGCCGGATCATCACCCTCTCGACCTTGCCCCATGAACAGATGAAGGAACTGCTGATGCGGGCTCTGATAGATCGGGAAAACGGATTGGGAAGACTTGACCTGCGGTTGTCGGAGACGGCCGTGGAGCATATTGTCTCGCTGTCTGACGGGGATGCCCGAGCCGCCCTGACAGCCCTGGAACTATCGGCAACAAACGCTTTGGCCCGGCCTGAACGGACCGAAGCCGGTGAAGCCGAGATTATCGCCGAAGACGTTAAACAGGCCACGGGCAAAAAAGCCCTGATATACGACAAGGCCGGCGAGTCCCATTACAATCTGATCTCCGCATTTCACAAAAGCCTGCGGGGAAGTGATCCGGATGCGGCTCTTTACTGGCTGGCCCGGATGATGGCGGCCGGTGAGGATCCGGCTTACATCTCCCGACGCATGGTCCGTTTTGCCGCAGAGGATGTCGGCAACGCTGACCCGCGCGCGCTGACGGTGACCATGGACGCCATGCAGGCCTATCGATTCCTGGGATCACCCGAAGGCGACCTCTGTCTGGCCCAGGCCGCCGTTTACCTGGCCTGCGCGCCCAAAAGCAACCGCACCTACAGCGCCTATAACGCCGTTGTTGAAACCATTGAAAAAACCGGTTCCCTTCCGGTACCGCTGCATATCCGCAACGCGCCCACGCCATTGATGAAGAATCTGGGATACGGCAGCGGATATCAATACGCCCACGATCATCCGGAAGCATTTACGGACCAGCAATATCTGCCGGATGAAATAAAAGATTCGATTTTTTATACCCCCACGGACCGGGGATATGAAAAGATCATGGGAGAACGGCTGGCTTACTGGCGGGCTGTCCTGCGACGCCCCCAAAAGGGAGATAAAAAAAAATAAGAATCCGATCAATAGGCCGCGGGAAAAGACCGAACCCAGCCGTTGGCCTTGTGAATATGCAGCGTATCCACGTGAATGCCGTCGGCATTGATGAGGCGGGCCTCATAAAGATGCTTCCGCTCCACTATCGATGATGTCATAAGATCCGGCATGCCCGATTTCCGGAGCAATCCTTCGACAATCAGAATCGCCTGATTTCCGGAAAACCGTCGCACCCCCTGAAAGGGCGCATAGTGGGGATCACAGGAAATACATCCGGTTTTTGGCAGCTCCCGGCCCGGACCGGGCGGGGCGTACCGATGACACCAGGGACAGAACCATCCCCGGGCGCTCATTTCGCCGTCCTGAAGCGATACGGTCGCCACGGCTCCGGCAACCCGACGCCATCCTTCATGGTTATCCGTGTCCGTCTCAAAAGCCAGGCAATGAGACGACATCAAAAGAACACCGATAAATAGCATCCCGATTAGTAACACATTCGATTTTAACGTCATACCGTTAAACCATCGTCCTCTTAAAATAAAAATGGATGTTCCGCTGACATCCGCATACGCGTTTTTTGTGCGGCCTACCTCCTATCCGAACACCAAGACGCCTGTCAACAGGAAAAGCGAAAAAATGCGAGAACCGGGCAGCCGATGAGGCGCATCAGGAGATTGTGACTGGCCGCATTGCATCGACATTCAGTTGTTTTTAGGAATCAATACGATCTGAAGATGATTGCCGGATAATTCCTCGATTTGGATACCAAATTCATCGAAGGGCCTGACCAGGACGGCATTGGCCAGCTCCCGGGACGACCCGGCATAGATGGCCGATAAGATAACCTGCCTGGGCGTCATTTCAAGGCTTTGGTGTCGTAAGACACCCGGGATTTCCTCGAGCGCCTTTCGAAACGCGACCAGATTGGAAAGCAGGTTGGCGCCTTCCAGGGTAATGGTAATTTCCGTTTCGGGATGGACAATCGACTTCCATTGGGACTGGATTCGGGTGGCCATCTGCAACCCGGCCTGCTGACCGGCCTCTGACAGAGCCATCCGACCGCCTATGCCGGGATCGGAGTGGGTGGTGGCCGAGCTAACCTGGATGTTGGCAAGCGTTTGACCGGTATCGGTCTGAACGGCCCGGATGGCAACGGTAGCATTGAACGTTCGGATGGTCTCCCCCAGGCGATTGGGGATTTCCTTGACCACGGCTGTTCCGGTTACCACAATACCAGCCTGGAATCGCGCACCAATGCCGGCGGCTTCTACGTCGGTCAACAGGGCCCCGTCGATTTCGAAAGTATCGATGTCTTCCATGGGGATGACCCGATGATCCACCACCGTGAATCCCTTGTCCATAAAGGACTGCATCATGGGCCCGACGGCGGCCTCCGGTGTATAGAGTGTTTTTCCGCTTCGCCACCAATATTGATAAGATAAATCATCAACGTTCTGCTCCGCTACCGTAAAAAGCACCCGGGGTAACTCTGATGCCGCCACGATAATGCCGGCGGCGGCCAGTTCCGTCGACAATTTTTCCATAGACACCGTTGCCTGGACCAGAACCCGGTATTCACCGGCTGATTTGATTTCCTTAAGAACCTTGTAGTCAAGGATAAATTCCCGACTGCGCCCGGAAAGCAGCGTCAAGACGGATTCAAAATTTTCAGAAAGGATTGACACCGGCAAGACCCGGGTTGCGGCGATCTGGATGGCCGACACCAGACAGTCCGAAACAGCGGCGCTTTTGGCGTTGGGAATGTCCGTATAGATGGGACTCGCCCCGAAAACCGTGACAACTTCCGAGGACACGGGCCGGGCGGCCGCGGTGTCGGCATTATAGCAATCGACGCTGAAAACAAAAACGAAAACCATCAGAAGAGCAAGGATGTTGCGGTACCCGTAAGGATTTTCGAATGCTTTTGCGCATGAAGGATAGTGGAAAAACATAATGGTATTCCTTGTTAAAAATCATTTGGTTAATACAACTTTTACGGCATCACGCATGCCGCTGCAGGGTATATTCGGCAATCATCATCAGGGTGTCCCGGGTTTCCGACGAGTCAAAGGTTCCCAGAATTTCGGCGGCATCCGCCACGTGCTCTCTGGCAATCCCCACGGCATACTCGATGCCGCCGTAATATCGGAGTTGATCCACCAGACGGGAAAATTCGGCCGGCGTAAAATCAGAATGGCCGATGATGTGCTCCATCCATTGTCTGTCCGTTCGGTTTGCCTTCTGAAGCGCATGGATCACCGGCAGGGTCAGCTTTCCTTCCCGCAGGTCGGCGCCCGCGGTTTTCCCCATATTTCGCGTATCGGCGGTGTAGTCAAGCAGATCATCGGTGATCTGGAATACCATGCCCACATGGTATCCGAACCGGGCCAGGGATTTTGCTGTTTCCAAAGGCGCACCGGCAATGAGTGCGCCCGTCTCGCAGGCCCCCTGGATGAGAAAACCGGTTTTGCGCTGGATCACATCCATGTATTCCGCCTCGGTCAGGGTTGTATCCCCTTTTCGGACGAGCTGTCGAATTTCTCCCTGGCACATGTTTTCGGTGATCTCAGCGATCACCCGGATAATCTCGGGGTTGCCGGTTTTCGCCGCAATGGACAGACCCCGGGCCAGAAGAAAATCCCCCACCAAAACCGTGACCGGCGCTCCGTAAAGCAAATGGGCCACCGGCTTGCCACGGCGGAGATCGGCGCCGTCCACCACATCATCATGCAGCAGGGTGGCCGTATGCAGAAACTCCACAATGGTGGAAAAGGGATAGATAAACGGATCGGTATAGCCGCAGAGCCGGGCCGACAGGACGTTGAGCAGGGGCCGGATCCGTTTGCCGCCAGAAAAAATCAAGTGCCCCGCCACATCCCGCACCAGTCCCAGATGGGGATTAAGACCTTGATCCAGGGCGGCTTCAATGGCGACAAGATCCTCTTTTACCCGGGACATGAGGGTTTCTTTCAGGCGGGTCATGATGGTTTTCCCTTCAGGTCGTAATCAAACGCCTCGGTGATGGTCACGTTTGCAAACTGGCCAATTTCAAGATGATTTGACTCCACGTAAACCACGCCGTCCACCTCCGGCGCCTGAAAGGAGGCACGGCCCATATAAAGCGCATCACCCATCTGTTCTTCGATGAGCACCGGAAAAGTCCGGCCCAGGCGGTCTTCATTGCGGGCGCGGGAGATGTCCGCCTGCGCCGCCATAAGGGCGTCTCGCCGCTGTTGGGCCGTTTCCGGAGAGATATGACCGGAAAGATGATGGGAGGCCAGATCGTCGGCATCGGAATAGGTGAACACTCCCACATGATCGAATTGAACGGTTTCCACAAATGCCATGAGCGCATCAAAATCTTTCGCCGTTTCACCGGGAAACCCCACCATCAGGGTAGTTCGCAATACCGCATCAGGGACGGTGGAACGGATGCGGTCAAAAAGCGCTGCCAGATCGGCGGCATGGCCGTTCCGGCCCATGCGTTTGAGAATTTTTCCACTGACATGCTGCACGGGCAGGTCAAAATAGGAGCAGATATTGTCAGATGTCGCCACGGTTTCTATCAGCACATCCGTGGTGCGGTCCGGTGATCCATAGAGAAACCGGAACCAGGTGCCCGGCGAAAGGACGGCCAAATTTGCCAGAAGCCGATCCAGGGAGGCCGAAACCGGCAGGTCCCACCCATATGAACCGGTATCCTGTCCGATAAGGACAATTTCCCGGTATCCCGCGTTGATCAGTTCTTTCGCTTCCACCAGGATATCATCCATGGGGCGGCTGCGGAGCCTTCCTTTAAGCTTGGGGATGATGCAGTAGGTGCATCGTCGGTCGCAGCCCTCGGTTATTTTCAGATAAACCGAGGGCAAGGCCGGAGTGCTCCGCCGGGTGTCGTGCTGCTGGAGGGGGTTGGCCTCCGGGGGCGGCAGCAGGATCCGCTGCTCTTCTGAGAAGGGCTCCAGAGACGCCGTCACAATGTGCGAACAGGCGCCGGTTCCCAAAAAGGCGTCCACTTCCGGCAGCACCGGGGCGGCGGCTTCCCGGTACCGCTCCGGAAGACATCCGGCAACAATGAGCCGTCGACACCTGCCACTGGTTTTATGTCGGGCCAGTTCCAGAATGGCGTCAATGGATTCTTCGGCCGCGGATTCAATAAAACTGCATGTATTGATAATAATAATATCGGCATCTGCCGGGTCCGGAACGGGCGCAAGGCTGGCGTTATCCAGACTGCCCGCCATGATTTCGCTGTCCACCTGGTTCCGCGCGCACCCCAGGCTGCTCAGGTAATAAGTTGTTGTACGCGACAACCTGTTATTCTCCGGTAAAATTCGGTTTCCGTTTTTCCGTAAACGCGGAAATGGCCTCCATAAGATCGTTTGAAGGGATGATGTTGGTGCTGATGGATGCCACGTATTTCAATCCCTCCTCCACGGATTTGCCGACCCCGTAATTCAGGACATCCTTGGAAGCCTGGACCGCCAATGGGGGATTGTCGGCTATGCGTTGGGCAAGAGCCTCCGCCCCGATCATCAAGGCTGCGTGATCCGGAAACACCTCATTGACCAGCAGGATTTCTTTTGCCCGGGCCGCGTCAATGGTGCGGGCTGTATAGGCCAGTTCCCTGGCGATCCCCTGACCCACGATCAGGGGAATCCGCTGCAGGACGCCGACATCAGCCACAAAACCCACCGCCGCTTCCTTGAGGCAGAAACGGGCATCGGCCGCACAGATGCGGATATCACAGGCCGTGGCCATGTCAAGTCCGGCGCCGATGCAATGACCGTGAATGGCGGCAATGACCGGTTTCCGACAACGTTCAATACAGGTCATAGATTCCTGCAGGAGAACGATTTTGTTTAAAAGCCGCCATTTGACGCCGCCCTTCTGACTGCTGTCCATGAGCTCGGGCAGTTCCTGGGCCATGGCCATCAGATCGATCCCGCCGGAAAAGCAGTCCCCCCGGCCGGAAATCACGACGGCACGGATCTCCGCATCGGCGTCCAGATCGGCGAACAGAGGAATGATCTCTTTCCAGGCCGGGGGGTTCATAACGTTTTTTTTCCCCGGCCGGTTCAAATACACCCATGCGATGGGCGGCTTTTTTTCCACTTGGTAGAACGCGTAGTCGCTCATGGTTCCTCCTGATTTGATTTCGTAGTCGGGGATGCGGATTCCACAGTTGATTTATACGTTGTTTTGGGTAAATATCATGATATGCGGCAATAATAAAGAATGAAACGGTTGTTTTCGTCAAGGATTTTGGCAGTGCCGGGTGAAAGCGTCATCGGGAGGAACGTTCATGCAATATCAAATCATATCGGTTTTGGTCACGGCGATATTCCTGAACCTGGCAACCTGGGAGTGCGGGTATGCGGAAGTATACCAATACCAGGATGCCAACGGCAACTGGATTTTTACTGATTCGCCTCCCCGGGAGGCCAAAGGCGTTCAAAAGATGGATGGGATGATTGCCGGGGCCGAGGGTCTGACCGATCTTGCCGCCAGGCTTCTGGCCGCATACTCCCCTAAAAACGATATTGTGCGCGCGTCTTTGGCTGCGGTGAGCATCACCTCATCTCTGGGAACGGGTTCGGGATTTTTTATTTCAGAAAACGGCCATATCATCACCAACCGGCATGTGCTCATGGGAGATGCGCAGCAGCAGGAAACCATAGCCGAACGGTTTGAAATTCTTGACGAACAAATCAACCAGGCGGATCAGCGCTTCGAAATGGAAGAAAACCGTCTGGCCTCGGCCCGGGCCGATCTGGAGCAGATGAAACGCTACCTTGAACGCCTCCCTCCGGGAACAGCCCGCCGAAATGAAATGCAGCAGCGGTATCAGCGGGATGTGGAGTATGTCCGGGCGTGGGAGAAGAATCATCGGCAGACAAAAAAACAGTATGCCAGTCAAAAGAAAAAATATGCCTCGAAAAAAACCGAATATCATTCCAAAATGGCGGTCGCCGGCATCAGCCGCTCCTTTAAAATCACGCTCAAGGATGGGACCGAACTCGACGCCTTTTTGATCAGGACCAGTCCGATCCATGATCTGGCCCTGCTGAAAATTACCGGATATCTCACGCCTTATCTGCAACCGACAGCCACGGGCGGCATTTCACAGGGCCGGGAGGTATATGCCATCGGGAATCCCATGAATCTGAGCGATTCCGTCAGCAGGGGAATCATCTCCGGATTTCGTGACGGTTTTTTGCAGACCGATGCCCGGATCTATCCCGGCAACTCCGGCGGACCGTTGATCACGGCAAACGGCCGGGTGGCCGGGGTCAATACCATGAAGGAACTGACCCGCGGTTTTGAAGGACTCGGTTTTGCCATTCCGATTCAGACGGTGCTAAGCGAGTTCGGCGACGAATTATGATCATGTGTTCATCCGTTGACGGACTTTCCCCTGAAATCCGCCGCCTTCTCAACACGCCGATGCGCATCGGCAACCGAATGATCCCCAAAAGGCTGATTCTTTCCCCCATGAGCGGACTGACTCATGTGGCGTTCCGCGAGCTGCTGGCCGGTTACGGCGGCTGCGGGCTGCTGTTTACGGAAATGTGCAGCGCCGGGGCGGTTCCGTTTGAAAATCCGCGCGTGTCGGCGGTGTTCCGGTGGCGGGAGGAGGAACTTTCGGCACTGGTGTGTCAGATCGTGGGGGCTGATCCCTCCGTAATGGCCAGGGCGGCCCGACGCATCGAGAAGGAAGGATTTTTCGGCGTGGATCTCAACTTCGGCTGTTCCGTGGGCGTCATCTGCCGTAAAAATTGCGGGGCCGCGCTGCTGAAAACACCGGACCGGGCCGTTGAGATCGTGGCCGCGGTAAGAAAGGCTGTATCAATGCCGGTGTTTGTCAAATTCCGCACCGGCTGGGAAGACCGGCCCGAACCGGCCGTTGAACTGGCCCGACGGTTTGAAGATGCCGGCGCCGATGCCCTGGTGTTCCATCCCCGGGTAGCGCCGGACCGACGGACCCGCCCTCCCAAATGGTCTCATATCGCCGTAGTAAAAAAAGCAGTGGCCATTCCGGTGTTCGGCAATGGGGATGTATTTACCGGGGCTGATCTTGAACGTCTCATGCGAATTTCCGCCTGCGACGGCGTATCGCTGGGCCGGATCGCTTTGGCCATGCCGTGGGTGTTTTCTCAATGGGCATCCGGCGCGGCGTCCGGGCCGGATATGTTCCGGCGCATGCTTCTGCGGCACCTGGAACTCCTGCATGTCCATTTTGAAGCCGGCATTGCTCTTCGCAAGTTTCGCCAGGCCGCCCTGTATTCCGCGGCCATGTTCCAATACGGCCATGTGTTTTACAAAAAAATGCGCAATGCCGGCGACCGGGAAACCCTTACGGCGGTGATCCATGCTTTTTTCGATGCCGCGCCCCGGCCCATGGACCGACCGAACATGAACTTGTTCCGTTGATGCCAAAGACATGATTCAAAAATCCTTTACAATGATGACGCAATATGGCATAATAAATTTTTATTATTTTGATTTCATTAATAATAGTCATTTATTTTCAACGAATCAGGACAAAACGGCGTCATGTATCGTCACTATGCCACCCGGAATTCCAAGGATGCGGTTTCCGGCGATCATTCCATACGGGAAGACTTTGAAAAGCGGGAAACGGCTTTTATCTCGCCTTTCGGCATTTGCGCATCCCGGTCCCGGGGTCGCGAAAAGCCGGAAACCCCCTGCCCGGTCCGCACGGTATATCAGCAGGACCGGGATCGAATCGTTTTTTCAAATGCGTTCCGAAGGTTAAAGCATAAAACACAGGTGTTTCTTTCCCCCCTGGGCGACCATTACCGGACCCGGCTGACCCATACCCTCGAAGTAGCCGAGATCGCCCGGACCATCAGCCGGGCCCTGCGGCTTAATGAGGATCTGACAGAGGCCATCGCTCTGGGCCATGACCTGGGACACACGCCTTTCGGTCACAGCGGCGAGACCGCGCTCAAAGAAATTTATTCCCCGGATTTCTGTCATAACCGCCAAAGCCTCCGGGTGGTGGATCTATTGGAACGCAACGGTGAGGGGCTGAATCTGACGCATGAGGTCAGAGACGGTATCTTAAAACATTCCAAAGGCTTCGGTGATATTATTCCGGAGGATCCTCTGAAAAAGGCCTGCACCCTCGAGGGACAGATCGTCCGTTTCGCCGATATCATTGCTTACCTTAATCATGATCTCGATGACGCCATCCGCAGCGGGGTCATTACCCGGGATCAGGTGCCGAAAACCTGTTCTGAAATTCTCGGGCAAAGCCATTCCGAGCGGGCCATCACCATGATCCGAGACCTGATTTTTTCCAGCCGGGTCCAAGGAGATGAATTTATTCTCCAGCTTTCCGATGAGGTGTCTGACGCCATGACCCAGTTAAGAGGATTTCTTTATGAAAATGTTTATCGATCCGTTGGCGTCCATGAGGAGTTTGTCAAGGCCAAGAAGATGATTTCGGAAATTTTTACCTATCTTCTCGGCCATCCCGAAGTGCTCGACAAGCGACTGGCGGCCATGGAAATGGATTTCATTTATCCGCCGGTTGTGCCGGTGGAACGCATTATCTGTGATTTTATCGCCAGCACCACGGATCGGTACATCCTTAATCTCTATGGCGAACTTTTCATTCCCGCTCCGCTGGTATGAAAAAGGCCATCGCACCTCTTTCCGCTTTGTTTCCCTTTTTTCAATACACCGGTTTTTTTGATGAGCTGGTCCGGATTTATGAGGAAATGGATCGGCAATACCGTGCCGCTGCGGCCCAATACGGCTTTGTCTGTTCCGGATGCACGGACAACTGCTGTCTGACCCGGTTTTATCATCACACCCATATCGAGTCTCTGTTTCTGATCCGGGCGTTTTGCCGTCTTGACAGCAACGCGCGGATCGATATCCTGCAACGGGCGGAAGCCGTGGAAAAACAGGCTCTGAAGGCCGACAGCGATGCACAGCCGCTTCGCGTCATGTGCCCGCTGAATGCAAATGACCGGTGCCGCCTCTACGAATACCGCCCCATGATCTGCCGTCTTCATGGAATTCCCCATGAATTCCGGCCGCCGGGACAAAAAACCGTATACGGCCCCGGGTGTGCGGAATTTTTCCGGCAATGCGATGCGCAATCCTATGTGCGATTTGACCGGACCCCCTTTTACGCCCGGCTGGCGGATCTGGAACAGCGGTTTAAACAGACGGCCGGCCGGCATGAAAAATTTAAAAAAACCGTCGCCGGCATAATCATTGCCGCAGGAGCCGGCGCGGCGGGAGAAACTAACGATGAAACGCCTTGAAATCGATGATCCGGGCAAATTGAATGGCCGCCTGCTGGCCGATGGCGAGAGGTTTTCCTTCCGCTGTCATCCGGCGATTTCCTGTTTCAACCAGTGCTGCCGGAACCTGAATCTGTTTTTATATCCCTATGATATTATCCGTCTTACGAAAAATCTGGGCATGACCGCCACGCAATTCATTGAACACCATACGGATATGGTGCTGCGGCCCGGCCATCATTTTCCGGATGTGTTGCTGCACATGTCGGATAATGCGGAAAAAACATGCCCTTTTCTTACCGATGCCGGGTGCCGGGTCTATGTGGATCGGCCCTATACGTGCCGGATGTTTCCCTTAGAGCAGGGACTTTATTTTCAGGAACAATCCCCCGCTCCGGGAGGCCGCGGGTCCGATAAATCCATCCATGCGCAGCCGGTTTATTTTTTCCGGCCCCCGGATTTCTGCCTGGGACAAAACGAAACCGTTTCCTGGACCCGCCAGACCTGGGAAGCGGACCAGCAGGCCGCGTTTTACAGCCGGATGACGGCCCAATGGGCCGACCTGATGGCCCTTTTTACCAGCGATCCATGGGCCGGGCAGGGACCCGGTGGTCCCAAAGGCAAAATGGCCGTGATGGCCGTCTATAACATGGAGGGGTTTCGCGATTTTGTGCTAAACAGCAGTTTTTTGCAACGGCACATCGTAAAATCCGAGCTGCGGCGGAAGCTTAAAACCGACGATATCGCACTGCTGCGGCTGGGAATGGCCTGGATCCGGCTGTTTCTGTTCGGACAGGAAACGGATCTGCTGCGTGTAAACCGCAAAGCGAGCTGACTGAAAACGCCAGGTGGCTGCAGAAACAAAAAAGGACTTAGAGAAGCCCTCATAAGTCCTTGATTTTCTGGTAGGCGCGATTGGATTCGAACCAACGACTTCTACCGTGTCGGGGTAGCGCTCTAACCAACTGAGCTACGCGCCTGTTGTTGATGCAGGTGTGTTAGCATCATACACGCTTTGCTGTCAAGGAAAATAACAACGGCGCGTTAACAATTCAATATTCTGATATCTATAAAAAATTCTATCGTCACCCAGCTTAGCGTTGGGGGTGTGATGGAAAGTTTCCGGCGGGAGGGGGGGGAAGCCAAAAAACCTTCCATCACATGTTGTCCCTCCAAAGCAACACACCATGATCTCCACAATGCGTGCTGGAATAATATACTTGCAAAACAGGTGCCATTTTTATAATGCGCTTCATGAATATGAAATTTGCCCCTTCAAAAATGTGACATAGCATCCGGATGTGTCTTAAAGTTATCTATTTGAATTTAATATTGATTTATCCCAAAATATGATTGTAGAGTCCGCCGCTTGCCCAACAATTGCCGGCATCTGCCGACAACAAAATTATAGATACTAAATCCAAAACAACACGGTGCGCAGATGGAAACCCTCCCCTATCTGTATACTTTTGTATAAGCAGGTTGCATAATAGAATACAGTTCGGCACGGGCAACATAAGAGACGAATCCTTGAAAAACCGCTGTATTTCTCTTAAGGTGATATAATGGTGCCAATTAAAAATTAGATGGCTAACAGATTACTATTCATGATAAAAAAGAAAATTTTTGTCAGTTTTGTTCTTGTTTTGACGGCACTGATCTGCGGGGCCGTCATGGGCGCGATGGTTTACCTGTTTCGGGACCTGCCTGAGATCCGGGCGTTGGAATCGTTTGAACCATCGGCCATTACCCGCATCTATTCGGCTGATGACGTTTTGCTGGCCGAGCTTTACCGGGATAAACGAGACCCGGTTTCTCTTGATCGGATTCCCGCGCATCTTCGCAAGGCCCTGATCGCCACCGAGGACCGGCAGTTTTACCGCCACATCGGCATCGACATCAAAGGGATCGCCCGGGCCCTGCTGCGGGATATCATGGCCGGTGAATTTGTCGAAGGCGCCAGCACCATTACCCAGCAGCTGGCCAAAACCCTGTTTCTGACACCGGAAAAAACCATCACGCGGAAACTCAAGGAAGCCCTGCTGGCCCTGCAACTGGAACGTCGGTATACAAAGGATGAAATCTTAACCCTTTACCTCAACCAGGTCTATCTTGGAAGCGGGGCCTACGGCGTCAAAGCAGCGGCCCGGATTTTTTTTGCCAAGCCCATTAATGAACTCAACCTGGCGGAATGCGCCCTGATTGCGGCCATGCCCAAGGCTCCGTCTCTGTATTCGCCCCGGGTTAATCCGGATCTGGCCATTACGCGCCGGAACATCGTTTTACGCCAGATGCTTTCCGTGGGCACAATCACCCGGGATCAATATGATCAGGCCCTGAAAACTCCTTACGTCGCCGTGGAGCGGCAAAAAGCAGCCGGTGCTCCTTATTTCATTGATCATGTAAAAAAAATCCTGGAAGCCGAAATCGGACCGGATCGGCTCTACCGGGGGGGTTTGACCGTAAGGACTACCCTTTCTTATCAGCTTCAGGAATATGCCGAACAGGCCCTGAAAAACGGACTGTCCGAACTCGTGAAACGGAGGAAGGCCAACCAGATCAGCGGCCCCGACCCCCAGGGTGCGCTTGTCGCCATCGATGTCCGAACCGGTGGAATTCTGGCTATGGTTGGCGGGACCGATTATCAACAAACCATGTTCAACCGGGCGGTAGACGCTCGCCGCCAACCTGGATCATCATTTAAACCAATTGTTTATGCAACTGCCATTGAGCAGGGTTTTCACCAGGGCATGCGCGTACTCGACGCGCCCATCGCGTTTCCCGGTCCGCAAAAGGGGGATGTCTGGCGGCCGGAAAACTTCTCGAAAACCTATCAGGGCGACATGACCCTGCGGCGGGCGCTGGCCTTATCCCAGAATATTCCGGCAGTGCGGCTCATCGAAAAACTGGGGCCGGCCAGCGTGGCCGCCTTTGCACGGGAACTGGGCATCCAATCCGGACTTTCACCCTATCTCTCCCTGGCTCTGGGGACTTCGGAAGTGACGGTGATGGAACTGACCGCCGCTTACGCGGTTTTTGCCAATGCCGGAACCGGCATCCGGCCCTGGGCCATTATGGAGGTGACGGATTCCGCCGGACGGACCATCTGGGAGCCGGCGACGGAAAAATGGATCGCCATGTCCCGGCAGGGCGCCGCCATCATGACCAATATGCTGGAAGGGGTGATTCAGGAGGGTACGGGGGGCCGGGCCGCATCTCTTGCTTATCCCCTGGCCGGGAAAACCGGCACCACCAATGACTGTCGGGATGCCTGGTTCGTCGGCTTTTCTCCCTCCATCGCCACCGGAGTCTGGGTGGGATGCGATAATGCGGCATCCCTCGGACCCTTTGAAACCGGCTCCCGGGCCGCCCTTCCCATCTGGATCGATTTCATGGATGCGGCGCTTCCCACCATGCCGTATGCGCATTTCGACATCCCCGATAATATCGAAATTTTGACCATGGATCCAGAAACCGGCGCCATCTCTGATCATGACGCCGGCGGCGTGCGGGCTTTTTTCCGGAAAAAAACGCCGCCACGACGATAATTAAATCAGGCCGTAAACGTCTTTTCTGCAAGTGACGTTGAGCAGTTTGGGAGAAAGAGACGCGAGGTCCGGACGTTTTACAGGACCATTCAATTTTGATATTGATTTTAGAATCCGTCGGGGATAAAACCGCGCCTATGATTCGCAAAGCCACCATAGACGATATTAAAACCATCCATGCCCTGCTGAAATATTTCGGGGCAAAGGGTGACTTGCTGCCCAGGCCGTTAAGCCGCCTTTATGACCATATGCGGGATTTTCTGGTGTATGTGGACCCGGAAAAAGAGGACGCGATTCTTGGATGCTGCGCCTTGCAATTCTGCTGGGAAGACCTGGCGGAAATCCGATCCCTGGCCGTCAATGAAGATCGGTTCGGACAGGATATCGGGACAAAATTGCTGCAAGCCGCGTTTGAAGAGGCACAAAAATTTAACATCAAAAAACTGTTTACCCTGACCTATAAACCCGCGTTTTTCAAAAAGTTCGGTTTTGTGGAAATCGACAAATCCGAACTTCCCATCAAAATCTGGGCCGACTGCATCCATTGCGTGAAATTTCCGGATTGCGACGAGACCGCCATGCTCAAAGAACTTGCCTGAGTCTCACCCCGTGTAAATCAGATTGCATTTCAACGGCGGATAGGCCCATGTGCCGGGTTTCGGCAGGATCAACTGCTGTTCGACGGTTAACCAGTAGTTTTCGGGTTTGATCTCCCGCAGTTTCCCATCGTCAGGGGGAACGGCGTGCTGGCTCAGGGCATAGCGGGTTTGAAACAGAAAAACCCCGCCGTGTCCGGCCTTGGTAACCATGTAATGCCGCCGGAATTCCCTGGAAGACATGGCATGATTTTCCGCGATGGTTTTGACTTCCTTGGCGTTGAGCTTGAGCAGCACGGTCTTTGTGGTTCCCTGCTCATTGTAGCGAATCAATGTCCGGCTTTCGCTGCTGGCCGCATACACGGTTGATATATAAGGAATCCGCCGAAGATACTGTGCCGCCACCGCCGCGGCGGTCCGGCGCCCGCCGATCATATCGGGCAGACAGTGATACTCGAAAAATTTTTTCTGCAGATCCTCGGCGTATTTTTCCCCTTTTTCATATAAATCCTTGGAGACATATCGCAAATAACGGGCCAGATCTTCGGCCGCATCGGTAATGGGCCAGTCGATGCGGACATGAAAATGGGTGAGGCAATACCGATCCCGGCCTTCCTGCTGAGCGGGATCATACTGGATCAGCAGAGCATAATCCACGGGAAGCAACTCATTTAAGAAATTGTTGAAATGGGCCGCTTCCAGGCATTTCTGGGTCCGCTCAAAGGTTGCGTCCAGCGGCAGGGTTCCGGATCGGATCAGATTGGTCTTGGTGGTCTTGTTGCTGTTGTAAAAACGGATATATTTTTTATGAATATCGGGAATGGCATCTTCGAGAAATATCACCAGAAAAGAATTCTGGCAGTCATATTCGATCTTCGGGATACGCGCTCTCGGCTTTAATTCGCGCCGTTCCACAAACGGATACGGCTGATTCCGGGAAGTGAAGTTGGCATAGGATTCCACCAGCGCCTTTTCAATCAGGAGCTGCTCCAGGTCATCGCGCAGTAAGTTATAATAGGATCTCCTGAGCCGGTCTGAAAGGCTTAAATCATCCCTGTTTCGCAAGAACAATGCGCGCTCCGTATAGGCCTGATGGTTAATGACAGTCGATGCTGGTATTTATCATTTTTTAAAATAATAGTCAACCGAAATAACTCATGATCCCGTAATACTCTTCAGGCGCATCGCTTCAGCGCGGCCACTCCCGGCAGCACCGTTCCTTCCATGAGACTCAAAAAGGCCCCGCCGCCCGTCGAAATATAAGAAATCCGATCGCTCATACCCGAGGCTTCCACAGCGACCACCGTGTCCCCGCCGCCGACAATGGTCAGAGCATGGGCATTGACCACACTATTGACCATGGCCATGGTTCCCCGGCTGTAGGCGTCCATCTCGAAGAGTCCCATGGGTCCGTTCCAGACAATGGTTTTGGCGTCATAGAGAACCTGGGAAAAAAGCAGGCAGGTGGCCGGACCGATATCAAGCACCATCCAATCTCCGGGGATTTCCTGAACAGGCACGATTTTGACCGTGGCGTCCGGTTCCGGTCTATCCGCTGCCACCGCATCCACGGGCAGATAGAATTTGACTCCTTTTTCCTTTGCCTGGCTCATGATTTCACCGGCTTCGGCCACCAGGTCAGCTTCCACAAGGGATTTGCCAAGTTCAAGCCCCTGATGCTGCAAAAACGTATTGGCCATGGCCCCGCCGATAATGAACTTGTCCACCCGGTCAATCATGTTTTTGAGCGCCCCGAGCTTGCTGGAAACCTTGGCTCCCCCGACCACGGCCACCACGGGCCGGTGGGGATTTTCCAGAGCCTGGTGGAAATATTTCAACTCATCGATCAGCAGAAAACCGGCCCCGCATTGCGGAACGAATTTGGTGATCGCATCCACGGACGCATGCTTGCGGTGGCTGACGGAAAACGCGTCATTAATATAGATATCACACAATCCGCCGAGTTCTTCGGCGAACGCCTCATCATTTTTCTCCTCTTCCGGGCGAAACCGGAGATTTTCCAGGAGCAGGATCTGACCGGCGGCCAGACCCTGCGCCATTTTTTTAACTTCCGCCCCGGCGCAGTCCGTCGCCGTGATCACCGCTTTTTCAAGAAGGCGGCCCAGCCGTCCGGCCACCGGCGCCAGGGAATATTTGGCCACGGGTGCGCCCTTGGGCCGGCCCATATGCGACATGAGAATCAGGGCGCCGCCGTTGTCGAGAACATAATTCAAGGTCGGCAGCACGGATCGGATCCGGGTGTCATCGGTGATATTCTGCTGATCATCCAACGGCACGTTGAAATCGACACGAACCAGCACCTTTTTGTCTGACATGTCCATTTCCCTGATGGATTTCATGATGATTGTCTCCTTTGCTCACTTGGCTTTCTTTTGCCGTTGATGCAGTTGTTTTTTCCGGGACCAGCGCTCGAAAAACCCGATCATGCCGGATTCATACGCCCGGGACACCATCTCTTCGTGAACGCGCAAGCCGCTCTGTCGAGTCATGGCGGTTTTCAGGCATTCGGTTTTGTAAGCGCAGGCCAGGCAGGTTTCCGGCGATGCGCGAAGCCCGTTTTCAGAAAGGGGAAACACCACCGACAAATCTCCAAAGCAGACCGGCCGAGCATCCGGATCAGTTGTCATTGACCGATGCCCTCCGTGTTTCGGATTGCCGGAATTCCCGATTCATCTCGCTGATATAGCCGTGATCGGCAAAACTGAAGTAGCGGTTGTGCCCCACCACCAGATGCTCGTGCACGGTGATGCCCAGGGTCAGACAGGCAAAAACCAGCTGCCGGGTCACGACCACGTCCGCCGGCGACGGATCCGGATCCCCCGAAGGATGATTATGAGCGAATATCAGGGCCGCGGCCTTATGCCCGATGGCGGCACGGACCACTTCCCGTGGATACACCGCGCTGGCGGTCAGGGTGCCCTGAAACAGATCTTCGAAAGCAATCACCCGGTTTTTGGCATCTAAAAACAGCACCCGGAAGCACTCCCGCTCCAGGGCCCCCATGCTGTGGTAGAGATACTCATAAAGGGCCTGGGAATTATTGAGCGGGTCTTTACGCACCACCTTTTTTTCCAGATACCGCTCGGCTACCGCCTTGACCAGGCGGACGCCGAACAAATTTTTCGGGCCGATCCCGTCCACATCGGCCAGTTCGGCCGCCGATGCCTCCAGAACGCCGGCAAGGGTCTTGAATTTTCGAAGAGCGGCCTTTGCTGCGTCCTTGCAGTCTTTACGAGGCGTGCCAAGGGTCAGGAGCAGTTCCACCACTTCGTAATCATGGAATCCGCTCAAACCGGATTCCAGGAACTTGTCCCGCAGGCGACTCCGGTGGCCTTCCCCCTTGTGTTTGTGCGGCGGTTTCTGGGTCATAACAAAACGGTTTTAGCTGAAATCATCCATTTCGTCCTTGAGGTCGCGGGTCATGAGCTGAAACACGGCGTCGGCAGGCGGCAGGTCTTCGTAAAGGACCTGATACACGGCGTGACAAATCGGCATTTCCACGCCGCGCTTGCGGGAAAGATTATAGACCGACTTGGCGGTTTTGACCCCTTCGGCCACCATTTTCATTTCCGACAGGATTTCGGAAAGTTGTTTTCCCTGTCCAATCCGAAATCCCACGGTGTGATTTCGACTCAGGGTTCCGGTACAGGTCAGTACCAGGTCGCCCATACCGGCAAGGCCGGCAAAGGTGTGGGGATTGGCACCCATGGCAATGCCGAGACGCCGGATTTCCGCCAGCCCTCGGGTAATCAAGGCGGCCCGGGCATTCAGTCCCAGGCCGAGGCCGTCAACAATGCCCGAGGCGATGGCAATCACGTTTTTGACGGCCCCGCCCAGTTCCACACCGATCACGTCCATATTGGTATAAACCCGGAAGTACGGGGTGGCAAAAACATGCTGCACAAATGCCGCCACTTCGGCATCCGCGGCAGCGGCCGTCACCACAGTGGGCGCTTTGGCAGCCACCTCCCGGGCGAAACTCGGGCCGGACAACACCGCCAGCCGGGGAACAACTGAAGCCGGCAGGGTTTCTTTCAGGATTCCGGTCATGGTCAAATGGGTTATGTTTTCGATCCCCTTGGACGCGGATGCCACCACGGCATCATCCGGCAGGTGAGGGGCGGCCCGGAGGGAAACTTCCCGCACAAAATGAGACGGCACCACAAAGACCACCAGATCTTTTCCAGACACCACCCGGGCCATATCATTGGATGGTGTGATTCCTTCGGGCAGAATGACTCCGGAAAGGAAAAGTTTGTTTTCCCTGTAAGTTTCGATGCTTTCGATAACTTCTTTTTCAAAGGCCCAGAGATCAACCCCATATCCTTGCGCAGCCAGCAGGCCGGCGATGGCGGTCCCCCAGGAACCGGCCCCGATTACGCCAACCGCAATCCCGGGGGTTTCCGTTTTATACGTCTTCCTGAGACTCATCATCGTCCTTTTCCGCAAGTGACGCGGCGCTTACCAGCCGTTCATGGGGTTCCATATTGATCAGCCGGACCCCCTGGGTATTCCGGCTGATCACCGATATCCCCTGGATAGGCAGCCGGATGATCTTGCCGATATCGGTCACCAGCATCACATCATCATCGTCACTGACCACCAGAATGGTCACGACCCGACCGTTGCGTTCGCTGGTTTTTATGGTAATAACCCCCTTGCCGCCGCGCTTCTGAACCGGATATTCATCAATGGCCGTGCGTTTGCCGTAACCATGTTCCGTGGCCGTGAACAGCGTCTGACCGTGGGTCAGAACTTCCATGCCTACCAGATGATCATCCAGGCCCAGAGCCAAACCCCGAACCCCCATGGATGTCCGGCCGGAAGGCCGGACGTCGGATTCATGAAAACGGATGGACTTGCCCAGCAGGGAACACAGAAACACGTTGC
Organism: uncultured Desulfobacteraceae bacterium; assembly: GCA_964598885.1. Taxonomy (GTDB): domain Bacteria; phylum Desulfobacterota; class Desulfobacteria; order Desulfobacterales; family Desulfosalsimonadaceae; genus SURF-33. Next base: position 52,628 of record CAZRES010000008.1, read on the forward strand.
GGGTGCCGTCGGTGATCCGGGCCGCGATCAGTTCGTCGCCATCCCGAAGGTTCAGGGCGATGATGCCGCCGACCCGGGGCCGGGAATAGGCCATGATATCGGTTTTCTTGACCAGGCCGCTTTTGGTGGCCAGCAGCACGTATCCGCCGGGGGTAAATTCCGGAACCGCCAGCACCGTGGCCAGCCGTTCCTCGGGTCCCAGGTTCAACAGATTAACTACGGCCTTGCCCCGGCTGGTCCGGCTACCCTGGGGAATTTCATAGACCTTGCGCCAGTAAACCCTGCCGAGGTTGGTGAAAAACAGGAAGGTGTGATGGGTGGAAGCGACAAAAAGATGTTCCACAAAATCTTCATCCTTGGTTCCCATGCCGGTCTTGCCTTTGCCGCCCCTGTGCTGCTGCCGGTACATGGTAATGGGATTGCGCTTGATGTAGCCGCTGTTGGTGATGGTGACGACCATGTCTTCTTCGGCGATCAGATCTTCCATCCGGATTTGCCTGGTCTCGGCCACAATCTGAGTCCGGCGGGCATCCCCATAAGTCTGCCGGATGATTTCCAACTCTTCCTTGATCAGGCCCAGTACAATCCGCTCGCTGCCTAAAATTTCCCGGAACCGGGCAATATCTTTCAGCAGATCGATGTGCTCCTGTTTAACCTTGTCCCGCTCCAGACCGGTGAGCCGTTGCAGGCGCATGTCTAAAATGGCCTGGGCCTGGGCGTCGGTGAGCTCGAACCGGCTGATAAGCTTTTCTTTTGCTTCCGGAGGCGAGGCCGCGCTCCGGATCAACCGGATCACTTCATCAATATGATCCAAAGCGATAATCAGACCTTCCAGAATATGCGCGCGAGCTTCGGCCTTGTTTAAATCAAACCGGGTCCGCCGGATGATGATATCCTTGCGATGGATGATGAAATGCTCCAGGATTTCCTTTAAATTCATCAATTCCGGCCGGTTGTGAACTACGGCAAGAAAGATGATTCCGAAGTTGTTTTCCATCTGGGTGTGACGGTAGAGATGATTGAGAACCACATCCGGTACCTGGTCCTTGCGCAGGGCAATGGCGATGCGCATACCATCCTTGTCGGATTCATCCCGGACATAGCGAACCCCATCGAGGTTTTTTTCCTTAATGAGTTCGGCGATCTTTGCAATCAGATTGGCCTTGTTGACCTGGTAGGGAATCTCCCGAACGACGATGGTCTCGGTCTTGTTCTTGGCATCGGGTTCGATTTCAACTTTGGCCCGGATGGTCAGCTTGCCCCGGCCGGTCCGGTAGGCGTCCCGGATGCCGTCGGTGCCGTAGATAATCCCGCCGGTGGGAAAATCAGGCCCCGGGAGATAGTTGATCAGCTCCTCGCAGGACATTTTTGGATCATTGATCAAGGCCACGATGGCGTTGCAGACTTCATTGAGATTGTGGGGCGGAATATTGGTGGCCATACCCACGGCAATGCCCGACGACCCATTGAGCAGCAGCGCCGGGATCCGTGCGGGCATCACGTCCGGTTCTTCCAACGTTTCGTCATAGTTGACGTGGAATGCGACGGTTTCCTTGTCGATATCCTCGAGCAACTCATGCGCCAGTCGTGTCATGCGCACTTCCGTGTACCGCATGGCCGCTGCCGGGTCTCCGTCTACGGAGCCGAAATTGCCCTGGCCATCCACCAGGGGATAGCGCATGGAAAAATCCTGGGCCAGCCGCACCAGGGCATCATAGACCGCTGAATCGCCATGGGGGTGATATTTACCAATGACATCACCGACAATACGGGCGGATTTCTTGTACGGCTTGTTATAGTCGTTTTTTAAATCATGCATCGCGAATAAAATTCGCCGGTGAACAGGCTTCAA
>CAZRES010000009.1:0-53511 GCA_964598885.1 uncultured Desulfobacteraceae bacterium
AAAAACTTATTCCTGGATCACTTTGACTTTGACCGCCTGGGGTCCTTTGGGGGAAGTTTCAACATCCAGGGTGACGCGGTCTAACTCTTTCAACGTACGGAATCCGGTGCTGTCAATGTTGGAGTAATGGACAAAGACATCACCGTGGGTTTCCGTTTCGATGAAACCGTAGCCCTTTTTTTCGTTGAACCATTTCACGCGACCTTCCACACGAAGCCACCTCCTTTCATAACGTTCTCGTACAACTTTGAGGTGTTACTTCGGAAGTCGTCCAGAAAGGGCCTCGTGCGTATGAGTATTCGAGGTCATGCAGGTCTTCCCGAAATACTTTACCTACCACGTGTACCATAATCGCCTTGCCGAATTCCCAACAATTAAGATTACAGTATTGCAATTAAAGAATAAAAAGTCCGAAGTCAACAAAAATTTATGACAAATGCGCACGGCGTTGGTCCTATCTACATACTTATCGACGGCTACTTTCTGCATGATCTTCATAGTGCGGGTGATTTTATTGCGACCACCCATGGATTCCTCCGGCGGCAACTTGAACTCTTTTATCTTCTCGGAATCCGCAAATTCTGAAACGATGGATTTCCCGTCTCTGTCTTTATAAGATCCTTATCCGCGTTTTGCTGAAAAATCCTTTCCCAATGATTTATTTCGACACGGCATCCCCGGCGTCCGGCATTTGCACCACTTCTCCGGTTTAGGCGCCTTAGCGACATCACCGCTTTAGACGTTCGATGAATCCGGGCAAGGCAAAGGCAGGCTCCGGATACTGATAAAACCCGCGGCCGCTTTTGACGCCCAGATCCCCCCGTTCCACGTATTGGCGCATGAACTCGGCATTGGCGATCTGCTGGCGGTCTTTTAAAATGTTGGCCCAGTAATCGGTGATTTTCCAGATGGTGTCCAGGCCGATGCTGTCCATGATGCCGAAAGGCCCCACCAGGGTATGCATCACCCCCATCCAGGCCCGGTCAATGTCCTCCACGGACGCCACCTGGTTGGCAGCAAGGGATTGGGCGGATTTAAACAGCTCCATGAGCATGGCGTTAAACACATATCCAAAGTTTTCTTTGTGGAGCATGATGGGAACCTGGTCGATACGCCGGGCAAAGGCTTTGATGATTTCCACGGTTTCCGGCGATGTTCCGGGATGGGGCATGATATCAACGATGCAAGATATCCGTGTATCGTGGAAATGAAACGCCGCAAACCGGTCGGGCCGGCCCGTGGCATCGGCAAACATGGACGGAATCAGGGATGACGTGTTGGTCGTAAAAATGGTGTGCTCCGGACACACCTTGTTAAATGCCGCAAAAACCTTTGCTTTCAATTCCGGATCTTCGGGAACGGACTCGCTGACAAAATCCGCGTTTTCCCCGGCCTGGGCCCGGTCCGTGGCAATGCGGATCCGCCCCAGGGCTTCCCCGGCTTTTTCCGCCGGCAGTCGCTTGCCGTCCACATAGGTTTGGGCCAGCTTTCCCATCCGGTCCACGGCTTTTTCCAGAACATTTTCGCTGATATCATACATCACCACGTCCAAGCCGCACGCGGCGCACTGAAATCCGATCTGCTGACCCATATTGCCGGATCCGACAATCAAGACGGTTTTAATATCATCAATGTTCATATGCGTCTCCCGATTGATTTTAAATGACGATATTGCAATCATTTACGATTATTGGTTGAAATACCGATTATATAAAATACGACAACAAGTCAATTAAAAAACGAGCGATCGTTCTATTTTTAAAATCTCGCCGTTTGCAACGCCACCGCCGGAAAAAAGACAATCCTTTTCCAGGACAAATTGTTTTTGGATGTAGCTACAGCTAGCATAGGGATTATTCGGATTCCGTGAAAAAGGCCGTTTCTTGATACGCCCTGCCGATGTTCGGATCTGCAAACACGGATATGATGAATCAACGTAAAACTGGCTGACAGCGAAAAACTCTAACGCGGGGTTCGTCTTTTTTGAAACAGTTGCCAAAACCAAAATGAAAATGGTACGGATAAATTCATGCAACGCTTCTCAAGCAATAAAACCGAAGTCTCCGCCCATCGTGTTTGCGCACTGGCCCGGGACCTGATCGCCAAATGCCGCACCCTGTGCCTGGCAACGGTTCATGATGACGGCCCCTGGGCCGCACCGGTTTATTATGTGACCGGTCCTTCCGGTTTCTGTTTTTTCTCCAATCCCGATTCCCGGCATATTAAAGAGGCCCTGGCATCAAATCGGGCCGCGGGATCCATTTACGGGGAATCGGATTCCTGGGAAAATCTGCGGGGCCTGCAGATGGCCGGGACCGTGACGACCGTCAGGACCGGTGCGCGGGCCGCAGCCATCCTGACCGCTTATCTGGCCCGGTTTCCCTTTGTAAAAAACATGGCCGGCGTTGGCGGCCGCATGAGTCCGGCGGATTTTTTTCGTCTGTTTCGCGTTAAACTTTATAAATTCCGGCCCGAGACGATCCTTTACATGGACAACAACATCGCCTTCGGGTTCCGGCAACCCGTATCCCCGAAAGACCTGTTGCCATGACCTATTCCTGCACGGCGGATGTCATCGCCGACCTTGAAAAACACAAGGCACTGGTGCGCATTTCTGTTCCGGTCGACCCGGATCTGGAAATGGCGGAAATCCATCGTCGCGTGCATCAAGCCGGCGGACCGGCGATTCTATTTGAAAATATAAAGGGAAGCCCGTTTCCGGCGGCGTCAAATCTTTTCGGGACTCTGGACCGGGCCCGGTTTATTTTTCGGCATACCCTGGGCCGGATGCAACGGCTGATCCGGCTGGCCGCCGATCCCCCCCTGTTTTTCAAATCTCCTTTTTCCTATGCCGACCTGCCCCGGACCCTCTGGCACATGCTGCCTCGAAAAGTGAATTCCGGCCCGATAACCGCCGGGCAATCCCGCATCGGCCTGCTGCCGCAAATCCGCTGCTGGCCCGATGACGGCGGAGCCTTTATCCTCTTGCCTCAGGTCTATACCGAAGACCCGGTTCGGCCCGGCGTATTCCGCTCCAATATGGGCATGTACCGGATTCAGCTTTCCGGCAACGCCTATGCGCCGGAAAAAGAAATCGGACTTCACTACCAGATCCGACGCGACATTGCCGGGCATCATGCCGCCGCTCTTGAAAAACAGACGCCCTTTAAGGTCAGTATTTTTGTGGGCGGACCGCCGGCCCACGCGTTTGCCGCGGTCATGCCTCTGCCCGAAGGCATGCCCGAGGCGACGTTTGCCGGAGGCCTGGCCGGACGCCGGTTCCGCTTTATCCGCCAGAACGGGTGGGTGCTTTCAGCGGACGCGGATTTCTGCATCACCGGCTCCGTGTTTGAAGGAGAAACCCGGCCCGAAGGCCCTTTCGGCGACCACCTGGGATATTACAGTCTGGCCCATCCGTTTCCGGTGATCCATGTGGATAGGGTCTATCACCGGCGGGAGGCTATATGGCCCTTTACCGTGGTAGGCCGCCCTCCCCAGGAAGACTCTGTTTTCGGCAAACTGATTCATGACATCACCGGCCCCATGGTGCCACGCGCGGTGCATGGCCTCACGGCTCTTCATGCTGTGGACGCGGCCGGAGTTCATCCCCTGCTGCTGGCCGTCGGACATGAACGTTTTGTTCCCTGGGAACCGCGGCGGCCCCGGGAACTACTCAAAATCGCCAATGCGGTTCTGGGCTTCGGGGCTGGCGCCCTGGCCAAATACCTTCTCATCGCGGCATATGAAGATCGCCCGTCCCTTGATATCCACGATATCGCCGGATTTTTCCGGCATATTCTGGAGCGGGTGGACTGGCGGTTGGATCTGCATTTTCAAACCGCCACCACCATGGATACGCTGGATTATTCGGGAACCGGCATCAACCAGGGCTCCAAAGTCGTCGTCGCAGCTGCCGGTCCGCCCATCCGGGTCTTGATGACCGAAGTGCCCGGGGATTTTTCGCTTCCCGAGGACTTCAAAGATCCAGCCATGGCGCTTCCGGGAATCATGGCGGTCACCGGCCCGGCGTTTTCCGGTATGGCGGCCGCAGAGCAGGAGATGGCCCGCCTTTCGAAACGACTCACAGAACTCAAATCAAGAGATAGTCTGCCAATGGTACTCGTGGTGAATGATGCCGCCTTTACCGCCCGACATGTCAACAATTTCCTCTGGGTCGCCTTTACCCGATCGAATCCCTCCCATGATATTTACGGCGTCAACAGCGTGGTCCGTTACAAACACTGGGGATGCGAATGTCCCCTGATCATCGATGCCCGTTTAAAAACACATCATGCCCCGCCTCTGATCGAGGATTCCGCTGTTACCCGAACGGTAGATGAACTGGGGAAGAAGGGAAAATGCCTTCACGGCATCATCTAAATCTCCGTCGATATCCCCGTTAAAATTCCATCGAACACCTTGCGCCCGGCCCAAAAGTGATTAATGTTTAATTAAAACAAACACAAGCATATAAAAACAACGATACGGCGAATCATAACCCCGCCATATCATCATATTTACAACAAAGGAGGAATGAATCATGGCAGTCGTCAGATGGGATCCGTGGACTACATTGCCGACGCTTCAGGACCGGATCAACCGGATTTTTGAGGAAGCATTCCCCCGGGGCGCGGCAAAAGACACTGAATTTGCGCCGGCGGATTGGCGGCCGGCCGTAGACACCTACGAAGAAGGTGATAATATCGTGATCAAGGCTGAACTACCCGGCGTGAAGAAAGAGGACATCACCATTGACATCAAGGATAATGTACTGAAACTCAAAGGAAAGCGATCGGGCGAGACCGAAGTCAAGCGGGAAAATTATTACCGTCGGGAGCAGCGCTACGGGAATTTTTTTCGGGCCTTCAGCCTGCCGGATGCCGTTGAACCCGGCAAAATCGAGGCCAGTTGCAAGGACGGAGTGCTTAAGATCAGCATTCCCAAGGCTGAGGAGGCTAAAACCCGAAAGATCGAAATCAAATAATGCCTCATCACCAAAAAGCGTGCGGAGAAAGGAAAAAAGTGCCGTCGATATGAAGACGGCACTTTTTTTATGGTTTTTGCTACAGGGTGACGATCCAGCCCTCCGGACCCTTTTCCCTTCCATATTGAATGTCGGTAATGGCGGTGAAAAATTTGTGGGCCCATTTTCCGATGCCGCCGTCTCCGATACGAATGACGTCATTTTTATACTTGATTTCGCCCACGGGCGAAATCACCGCCGCCGTACCCGTGCCGAACACTTCCTGCAGAAGGCCGGAGCGATGGGCGTCGAAAACCTCGTCAATGCTGATGCGCCGCTGGGAAACGGGTTTTTTCCACATGGCGGACAATTCAATTATCGTGTCACGGGTAATGCCCGACAGGATGCTGCCGCTCAAGGCCGGAGTGATGATTTCATCGTCGATGACGAAAAAAATATTCATGGAGCCGACCTCTTCCACATATTTCAACTCCACCCCGTCGAGCCAGAGCACCTGCGTATACCCGATGCGATTGGCCTCTTCGCCGGCATAAAGACTGGCGGCATAATTTCCGGCAGTTTTGACTTCGCCCGTACCACCGCGCACGGCCCGGACATATCGGTCCGTCACCCAGATTTTTACCGGATTAAACCCTTCCTTGTAATAAGCGCCCACCGGACAAAGAATAATAAAAAAACGGTAGGTATAGGACGCCCGCACACCAAGAAACGGATCCATGGCAATAATCGTGGGCCGGATGTAAAGAGATGTGCCGGCCGCACCCGGAACCCATCGCTTGTCGATATCGAGCAGCGCCTTGAGAGCATCCAAGGCGAGGGTTTCATCAAATTGCGGAATGCACATGCGCTCGGCCGACCGGTTGAAACGCTTGAAATTTTCCTGGGGCCGAAACAGCCGGATGTCGCCGGAGTCGGATTTAAAGGCCTTTAACCCTTCAAAAATCGACTGGCCGTAATGCAACACCATGGTGGAAGGATCCATGACGATGGGCTGATACGGCTCAATCCGGGGGTTGTGCCATCCCTGCTGGGGATCATAATCCATGTTAAACATATGATCTGAAAACACGGTCCCGAATGTCAGCTCGTTTTCATCCGGCAACGCCTTTAGTGAATTCGCCTGCTGTATACTGATTGCCATTTTCTTCTCCACTTGAAATAAAATGCCGCCGCTTCCGTTTATTAACCTTTATTTCCTAATCATTTTACAACCGATGATCAAGAAAAATCATCATATGCGTTCAACTTTGATGAAGCTGAAAAATTCAGATAATTGACGTTTGCATCAATTATTGCTTGATTTACGGACAATGATGGGATAAATATTTTAGTTCTCATTTACATATCTAATTTTTTGTTTTAATATTCAACCAGTTACACATAAATAATACGGAAAGACTGATGAACCAGAATGTCATACAGATCCGATGGCACGGTCGGGGCGGCCAGGGAGCAATTACCGCGGCGAAAATCATTGCCGATACGGCATTTGTTTCCGGTTACACCGGCGTGGTCATGGCCCCGACGTTCGGCACCGAACGTCGGGGAGCGCCGGTATTGACCTCTCTGAAAATTTCCAGAGATAAAATCTATGATCTTTCCCCCATTACCGAGCCGGATATTGTGGTGGTGCTCGATCATCTGCTGGTAGAAGAAGCCAACGTCGCCAGCGGGCTTAAACAAGGCGGACTCATGATCATCAACACCTCCCGGAAGCCATCGGATTATCCATTTCCGGATATCCGGGTGGCCGTCGCGGATGTCACACACATCGCCGCAAAGGTGGGGCTTCCCCCGGGCATCGTTAATACGGGCATCATCGGCGCATTCGCACGGGCCGCGCAATTGCTTGATATCGAAGACCTGGCGGGCGCCATTGAAGTCGAGTTTAAGGGGAAAAAACCCAAGCGAAACGCCAGATCCGCCAGAGTAACCTATGATCAGACGATCATTGGAGGCCAATAAATGAATAAGAAACCTTTTGCATACCGAAAATCCCACAGCGAATCAGGACCCGGCGACGGCGGCCGGACCGGTTCATGGCGGGTTAAACGGCCGGTGATCGATCTTGAAAAATGCATCCCAGCCAAACGCAACAAACCGGCGTGTTTTTCCTGCTGGGTTTTTTGCCCGGATAACGTGATTTCCAAAACCATACCGCCGGTCATCGACTATCAGTACTGTAAGGGGTGTGAGATATGCGCGGAAGAATGCCCCGCCCACGCCATCACCATGGTCGATGAAACCATTTTCACCAAGGAGTGACAGATCCATGCATATTATCGAATCCGGCAACGTGGCCGCGGCTCACGGCGTCAAGCTGGCCCGGGTCCAGGTCATTGCCGCTTATCCCATCACCCCCCAGACGCCTTTGACGGAAAGACTTTCTGAATTCGTGGACGCCGGGGAAATGAGCGCACAATACATTCCGGTGGAAAGCGAACACAGCGCGCTGTCGGTCTGTATTGCCGCATCCAGCGCGGGCGCCAGGGCTTTCACCGCCACCAGCGCCAACGGCCTGCTCTACATGGTGGAACAGCTTCACTGGGCCGCCGGCGCCCGTCTGCCCATTGTCATGTGTGTGGTCAACCGGGGCATCGGCGCCCCCTGGACGGTGTGGAATGATCACCAGGACGCCGTGTCCCAGAGGGACGCCGGCTGGATCCAGATTTACTGCGCCGATCATCAGCAGATCATCGATACCGTGGTTCAGGCCTATTATCTGGCCGAAACCGTGAGCATTCCGGTGATGGTCTGTTATGACGGATATATTCTGTCCCACACCTACATGCCTTTTGAACTGTCGGATCCGGACCACATCGACGCTTTTCTGCCCCCTTTCAAACCCGCGTATGCGCTCAATCCGGCATGTCCGGCGAATCTCAATACCGTAACCCTGCCGGATATCCGACCGGATGTCAGGGGAGACATGGCGCCGGGTTATATGGAAATCCGGCATAATCTGCATGAGGATCTGCGGCGGGCCATCGACGTGACCGCCGAGATTGACAGCAAATTTTCCGCCGCTTTCGGACGGGGCGGAAACCCGTTTCTGGAGCCCTATCGGTGTGATGACGCTGATTTTATTGCGGTATGCCTGGGTTCCCTCTCTTATCAGCTCCGGGATGTCGTGGACGCTTTGCGAAATGAAGGCGTAGCGGTCGGGGTGGCCGGCGTCCGGCTCTATCGCCCGTTTCCGGATAAGGCGATCACCGATCTGCTTGTCGGCCGAAAAGCGGTAATCGTATTTGAAAAAGCATTGAGCTACGGCAACCAGGGGGCGCTTTTCGGAGATATCAAGGCCGCCCTCTATCCATGCGTAAAGCGCCCCTTGGTCCATAATTACATTCTCGGTCTGGGCGGCAGAGAGATTCAGACCCGTCAACTGCTGGATGCACTGCGGAACTCATGCAAGACGCCGGAAGCCATCAAGGATGAGCCGGTCTGGATCGGATTGAAAATGTAAGATGAATCGCCGATGGATATATTTGAAGATAATCTTTGTCATAAACCGCATCGATTTTTTTTCGATTGCCTCGGAATCATTATCATCACAACGATTTTAAAATATCATAATTAATATAAAATCAGGACAATGCCATGGCTTCAAAGACAACCATTCTCACCCTGCCGGAAGATGAACTGGTCTATCCGGGGAATCGGGCCTGCGCGGGATGCGGTCTGGGCATCGCCTACCGCATCAGCCTTAAAGCTCTGGGACGGGACACCATCCTGGTGGTGCCGCCCAGCTGCCTGACCGTGTTGCAGGGACTTTATCCCATTGCCGCCACCCAGCTTCCCTGTCTGAACGTTACGTTTGCCTCAACCGCCGCGGCTGCCACGGGCTTGCTGGGCGCCTTGCGCGCGCTGGATAATTCATCGACAACCGTGGCGGCCTGGGCGGGCGACGGCGGCACCAGCGATATCGGCATTCAGGCGCTTTCCGGCGCCTGTGAGCGCGGAGAAGATTTTATTTTTTTCTGCTACGATAATGAAGCCTACATGAATACCGGAGTCCAGCGCTCCGGAACCACGCCCAAAGGAGCCATTACCACGACGACGCCCTTTTCCGGAAAACGTCAACGCAAAAAAGATGTTCCTTCCATTATCGCAGCCCACAACATCGATTACGTGGCTACGGCATCAGCCTCCTATCCGCTGGATTTGTTTGATAAAGTCAAAAAGGCCAAAACCATGTCCGGCCCCCGCTACATCCATATCCACATCCCATGTCCGGCGGGCTGGGGCTTTGATCCACGCTACACCGTCAAGCTCGGACGGATGGCCGTGGAAAGCGGCCTTTTTGATCTTTATGAAATTGAAAAGGGAAAACGACGGCTGACCGGCGCTTCCCGGAAGCTCCTTGCCGGAAAGCGTCAGCCGGTAAAAGACTATTTTGAATCCCAGACCCGGTTCAAGGGTCTTACGGAAAAACACATTGATGGGATCCAGAAAGAAATCGATGCCAAATGGAAAGAATACGCTGAAAACACGGCGACTGAATAGGATAATGCCGTGACCGGGACTGCCTAACCTTCGTAAAGCACGGCCAAAATGTCGGCACTGCCTTGCTTGGCCGCCACCAGATGGGGGGTGGTGGACAGGTAATAGGCGCTGTCGCCCGGTTCAAGCTCGAAAGTATCCTCATTGATTTTAATGATCACGGTACCGTTTAGCACGTAAATAAATTCCTCGCCGTCATGCACCGACATTTCCTTGTCGGGATTTTCCTCCAGTTTCACCACCAGGGCTTCCATATGGCGGCCCTGGACCTCTGGCGCCAGACTCAGATAGGTATAGAGTTTTTTCCCTTTGGCGGAGGTGGAGCGGGAAACGATTTTGCGCTCATGCTTTCGGGTGATCGCATACAACCGATCCCCAACACCGGATACCAGCCGACCCAGGGCGCTGTCCAGGGCTTTGGAGAGCCTCACCAAGGTCCCGAGCTGGGGCTGGATTTCGTTTTTTTCGATCTTGACCAGCAGTTCCACATCAAACCCGGTCATGCCGGATAATGCGTCATACGACAGATGCTTTTCCTCCCGCAGATGCCGAATCCGGTCCCCCACCGCTTCAATGCTGACCGGCACGGCTTCGGAAATATCACCGGTAAGCATCTCAAAACGATCTCTTGTTTGTTCGTCTGTTTTCATGACAACTCCTGTTCTGATCCTGAGATAGTTGACTGGGTATATAAAAATACATCTCTGTCGATATCGCTAAATTTTGGATTTGCCCCGATTGAGAGACTTATACGGCCGCTTTATATCAAATATCGGATTCAGGGTCAAATGGTAACCGCAACCCTGTTGAACGTAATATATTTTCCGATCGTCTGTTGATCCAGGTTGACAATCTTCTTGAAAGCGTTTTGCCGCTGCGATAGTCTACCCTAATATCAAAGTGAAAATATCCCCCTTCGCAGCATGGCAGGAGGGCATACAATTTTTGAAAGCACCGCTGATGAAGCATTCCAATACCGCTGCAATTGAGAAAGACTCCGAAGCCGTCCGGCTGGGCACTTTTGCCGGTGTTTTTACGCCCAGCATCCTTACAATTCTCGGCATTATCCTGTTCCGGCGCATGGGATATGTGGTGGGAAGCGCCGGGTTTCTCGATGCGCTGATCATACTGGCGCTGGCCAACATGATCTCCATGCTGACCACGGTTTCACTGGCAGCCATCGCTACCAACATCAAAGTGCAGAAAGGTGGAGATTATTATCTGATTTCCCGCACCCTGGGCCTGGAATTCGGCGGCGCCATCGGCATTGTGCTGTTTTTCGCCCAATCGGTGTCCATTGCCTTCTATTGCATCGGTTTCGGGGAAGCCATGGCCGAAATTTTTCCGGTTGCCGCCAGAGCATGGCCCCAGATCATCGCCGCCGTTGCCGTCTGTTTTCTTTTCATCTTTGCCTGGCTTGGTGCGGATTGGGCCAGCCGTTTTCAGTTCGTCGTCATGGCGGTGCTGACACTGGCGCTGGTTTCTTTTTTCGCCGGAGGCATGCTCAACTGGGAAATGGCCACCTTCGGGAAGAACTGGCACAGCGCACCGGATTCCCCTCCGTTCTGGGTTCTGTTTGCCATTTTTTTTCCGGCGGTCACCGGCTTCACCCAGGGGGTCAGCATGTCCGGTGATCTCAAAGATGCTGGAAAAAGTTTGCCAACCGGCACGTTTTCCGCCGTCGGCTTATCCTTTCTGGTTTATCTCGGTGCGGCCGTGGTTTTTGCCGGAGCCGCCGATCAACCGGCACTGGTTGCCGATTATAATGCCATGAACCGCGTGGCCATCTTCCAGAGTCTTATTTTTGCGGGGGTAATCGCCGCAACTCTGTCCTCGGCCATGGCCTCTTTTCTGGGTGCTCCCCGGATCCTCCAATCCATGGCCGCGGATCGGATTTTTCCTTTTCTATACATGTTTGCGCAGGGTTCCGGTCCATCCCAGAACCCGAGGCGCGGTGTGTTGCTGTCCGGCGGCATTGCCCTTACGACTATTGCCATGGGAAATCTGAACCTGATCGCGCCGGTGGTTTCCATGTTCTTTTTGATTTCATACGGTCTGCTCAACTATGCCACCTATTACGAAGCCCGGTCTGCATCCCCTTCTTTTCGTCCCCGCTTCCGATATTACGATAAACGCTTAAGTCTGGCCGGAAGTCTTGCCTGTTTAGGGGCCATGCTGGCTCTTGATATGACCGCGGGAATCGTCGCCCTTCTGTTTTTGTTCGGCGTTTATCAATACCTGAGCAGAACTGCCGGGCCGTCCCGATGGGCGGACAGCCGCCGGTCCCATCATCTTCAGGAAATCCGGCGGCATATGCTGGCCGCCGGCCAAACAATGGAGCACCCCCGATACTGGCGGCCCATGATCCTGATCCTTTCCGACAGCGAGACCCGCCGGAGGCCTCTGCTTCAGTTCGCCGACTGGCTGCAATGCGACAGTGGTTTCGCCACCGCCGTTCGTCTGCTGCAGGGCCATGGGGCAAAAATGCGAAAACTCAGGGAGGAAGCCGAAAGGGAACTCCAAAAAAATATACGGGAATGCGACGTGGATGTCCATGCTCTGATCGTTGTCGTCCCGGAACTCCACTCGGGCATTCACACCCTTGTCCAAAGCTACGGCATCGGCCCGGTTCGGGCCAACACCCTTTTGCTCAACTGGATGGAAAATGCGCCGTCATCCGAAAATGATCCGCGCTTGAGCGCCTATGGGAATTACCTGACCATCGCATTCCGCCTCGGCCGCAGCATCGTGGTGTTAAACGCTCCCGATATGGCATGGGCCGCGCTTTCTTCCCTGAAATCCAAAAACCGGCGCATCGACGTCTGGTGGCAGGGAGACAATACCAGTCGGCTCATGCTGCTGTTTGCTTACATGATCGTGGAAAACAAACCCTGGCACACCGCGCAGATCAGAGTGCTGGATGCGAGCGGAGACACGATGAAATCCGGAAAAACAGTGGCCGATCTGGCGCAGACCTTGTCGGAATTGCGCATATCAGCCACACCCGAGATTGTTGCCTCACCCTCCGCGGAGGCCATCGCGGCCTATTCCAACGATGCCGCACTGGTGTTTATCCCCTTTCGGCTCCGGAACCAGCAGCCTCTGGATATGTTCGGAGGACCCTTGAATCCGCTGCTTTCGCGCTTACCCGTTTGCGCGGCCGTCCTTGCCGCCCAGGATATCGACCTGACGGCAGCGCCGGAAACCGGCATGGCGGCAGAAATCGGAACGATTCTGGATGCCCTCACCGATGCGCGTAAAAAAGCCCGCGACGCCGAAATCGATGCAAAGACCACCGCCAAAACCGTGGCGTCCGCCAAGGCAGAATTGGATAAAGCAGCTTCGACCGGCAGGAATGAAGACACTATCCGTCAACATACGGCTGCTTTACAAGAGGCGCAGAAAAATGCCGACAAAGCCGTGCGCCGGGCAGCCAAAGCAGCGATAAAAGCAAAAGATTGGGAAAAAACACTTCGCCGTCTGGAAGCGGATATTCCCGACGGAAAGTCTGGCCCCGATTCCAATGAGAAAAAGAACCCCTAGGACCTAATACCCCGTGGACCGAATACCCACCCTGTTTGTCGTCATTTTATTATCAGGCATTATTGCGGTAATCGGCATTTACTTGAACCGGCATTTCCGTCCGTTGCCGTCGCCCGTCGATCCCATGAAAACCATCCATGACGATTGGAAAGGAGATTGGGGCGAGATGAAGGAAAGAAACCTGATCCGGGCACTGGTACCCTACAGCAGGACGCATTATTTTCTTGAAGGCGCCCAGCCCCGGGGACTGACCTATGAACGGCTGAAGGCTTTTGAAGCCCATATCAACGAAGACCTGGGACGCGATATCCTCAAGATCCAGGTCGTCATTATTCCCACTCCCCGGGACCGGCTCCTGCCGGACCTGATCGCCGGACGGGGTGATATCGCCGCTGGACACCTGATCATAACACCGGAGAGGGAAAAACAGGTGGACTTTTCCATTCCCGCTTTTACCGACGTGGATGAAATCGTGGTTACCGGCCCCTCGACACCTCCGATGCATGCCATTGAAGATCTGGCTGGCGCCACAGTGTATGTCCGGCCGTCGTGCAGTTATCATGAAAGCCTGGTGAAGTTAAACCGACAATTTAAAAAGCGCGGCTTGCCGCCGATAACCATCATGCCGGTGGCCGGAATCCTTGAAGACGAGGACATCCTTGAAATGATGCATGCGGGTATTATTCCCGTCAGCGTCATTGACAGCATCAAGGCCAAGCTCTGGTCGAAAATATTTACGGAAATCACCTTTCATCATGACATCGTTATCCGAACCGGCGGGGAAATCGCCTGGGCCATACGAAAAAACAATCCGGATCTGAAAAAGCAGATCAACGACTTCTGGGGTTTCCATCAGCCGGGCACCCTGATGGGAAACATTTTGATTCGAAAATACCTGCAAAACGCCCGCTGGATCAACAACCCCTTGAGCAAAGAAGCCCTGGAAAGATTTGAGGAAGCCGTGCCGCTGTTTAAAACATATGCCGATCAGTACGACTTTGACTGGCTGATGATCGCGGCCATGGCGTTTCAGGAATCCGGAATCGACCAGCAGGTTATCAGTCCGGCCGGCGCCGTGGGTGTGATGCAGGTGCTGCCGGACACGGCGGTCGACCCTCCCATTGATATTCCCGATATTTATAATCTGGAATCCAATATTCACGCAGGGTTGAAATACCTGCGATTTATCGCGGACCGGTATTTTGATGATGAGCAGCTCGATGAGTTTAATGCCGCGCTTTTTGCCCTTGCCGCCTATAATGCCGGTCCGGCACGGATTCTCCGGTTTCGCAACGAAGCTCGAGAATCCGGTTTTGATCCCGACATCTGGTTCGGCAATGTGGAAATCATCGCGGCTCACCGCATTGGCCGGGAGACGGTGGAATACGTGAGCAATATCTATAAATATTATCTGGCGTACCGCCATTTTCAGGAAAAAGAAGTGCAACGACAGGAACTCAAAAAACAATACCATGAATAATGAACGCGGAAAAAAAGCTTCTCCTATTTCCAGCCTTTTTAGTGACGCTTATCGCAGGATGTTATAGCAGACCACCGGTTCGGTTTTGTTTTTCACATAAACTTCACCCCGGCTTTCGATGTTGAAAATATCGGTATGGCTGAGATAGGTTTTTTCACCGATGATGATTTCACCACCTTTTGCCATCCGTTCCAGTCTTGACGCTACATTCACGCAATCTCCGATGACCGTGTAATCCATCCGGTTGGCTGATCCGATATTGCCGATAATGGCCTGGCCGGTGTTGATGCCGATACCGATTTCAAATGTTTCAAGGTCCTTATTTCGGCGCTGTTTCATCATCTCTTCCGTGGCGGTCTCCATTTCAATGGCGGTGCGAATGGCGTTGTCCGCGGGATTACCAGTGGCATCCACCAGACCGAATACGGCGATGAGCTGATCTCCGACAAATTTATCCAGCAGGCCGTTGTTTTTAAACACGATATCCACCATAATACCGAAAAACTGATTGAGCAACTGCACCACCGCGTCTGCGGCCATCCGCTCGGCAAGGGACGTAAAGGAGCGAATATCGGCAAAAAGTACCGTTACCTCCGTTCTTTCGGTTTCCCCCAACGCTCCGTCTCTGGTGTTCACCAGTTTTTCAACCAAATGACTCCCGACATACCGGCTCAGACGATTGCGCAGGTCTTCTTCCTGTTTGGTTTTCTGATACGACAGTGCCAAATCCCGAGAATAAACCATCAGTTGCATGGCCTGCTCTTGATTTTTTCGGTTCATTTTCTCCAGCTTATTCATCAGGGAATTAAAATGCGAGGCAATCTCATTGATTTCCCGGTCGGCGCTGATCTGAATCGGCCCGTTTCGCTTGCCGGACTCCAGCAGTTCGGTTTCCCGGCTCAGATAAAAGACACTGTCGGCGGAACGTCGAATCAACGAATAGCCGGCCAGACTCGAAAACAGAATAAGCGGTGCGAACATCAACGCGGTCTGGGTTAATGTGATCTCATTGTAGGCAACCAGGTAAACCAGAAGAAGATAAGGGATAATGGCCATCATGAACAAGGCGGCCTTCATCTTGCCGCCTATAGTTCGGTAATCCCGGGGATATGGATATTTCATGTCAAAGGACACCGTCTTCGGTTTTATCCATTCGTTCAAACGCGAAGGTTTCGTTGAATTTGACGGCAATGCCGCTTCTCCTTCCTGTATTCCTGCCTCTGGTCGCATCAGTAGAAAAATCGTCTTCTACCGGTTGTCTCCTTACCACCGATGCTTCTACACGCACCCGGGCCGCCACATCATCCGTTCCGACCAGATGGATGGTCAAATCAACCGACTGACCCACATGATACCGGTGATGCATGGTGGAAACAAAAAATGCTCCGCTTCCTGAAATATCCCTCAACTCCGCCGCATCCTGGAAGGCCTTGCCGTTTTCGTCCGTCAGATCCACCATGATCGCAAAATCCAAGGGGAACCGGCTGAAGTCCCTTTTGTAAATTGGCTTTTCCTGCCGGGAACGCGGCTTTTCAAAAAAATGTTTGAAGAAATCACGTACGTAGGAAAAAAGATGACGGGATGAAATGGTTTTTCGCATCATGCGTATGGTTTTTACCTATCAATCATACCGACGGTGATAAAAGCGATTGGCCTCACTTTTTGGTATTATTGCAGCAACCTGTTTCCATGAAGGTTGGTGAAAGGCAGAATTATGGATCACGCGATAGACACGCGCCTGACTTCAGTCATATCCGTCGACCCCTTGAAAACCTTCCCAATGCCGTCCTGCATCAAGGTAGTCATCCCCTCTTTTCGTGCCTGAAAGAAGAGTTCTTCGGCACTGGCCTGTTTTTTGATCATGCGCTTGATTTCTTTGGTTCCCTCCATGAGTTCGTGAATTCCCATTCGTCCCTTGTAACCGATGCCGTTGCATTGATCACAACCTGCGGCGGCGTATAGAGTGAGGTCTTTGGAAAACTCAATACCCGTCTGCCGGAAGTCCTCAGGCCCGTAATCGGAAACGATATCGTCGAACTCCTCCTTGCTGGGCTGATAGGCATTCTTGCAGTTGGGGCATAGACGCCGGAGCAGTCGCTGGGCCAGGACCGCCAGAAATGCGTCGGAAAAATTCAAGGCATTCAGGCCCATGTCCAACAGACGCGTGACCGTTTCCGGCGCGCTATTGGTATGCAGGGTAGAAAAAACCAAATGCCCGGTAAGCGATGCCTCTATGCCGATGGAAGCCGTTTCAAAATCTCGCATCTCCCCCACCATGATCACATCCGGGTCAGCGCGCAGAAAAGCGCGCATAATCCGGGCGAAATCCAGTCCGATTCTGTTTTTCACCTCAACCTGCCGCAGGCCGAGTTGGGTGATTTCAACCGGATCCTCGGCCGTCCATATCTTGCGCTCGGGGGTATTGATATAATTCAGAGCGGAATGCAGCGTGGTTGTTTTACCCGAACCCGTCGGCCCGACCACTAGGATAATTCCGTAGGGTTTTGATATGGCTTTTTTCAATATGGTCAGATTACGATCCGTCATGGCAAGGTCTTCCAACTGTAGGGCGCCTGCTGATCCCAGGAGACGCAATACGGCGTCTTCCTGCGCGTCGGCGGTGGGCAGGGTGGCGACCCGGAGTTCGAAAGGGGAAATTCCTCGGCGCTTAAACTTGATTTTTCCGTCCTGGGGCATCCGGCGTTCGGCAATATCCAGGTTCGACATAATCTTGATGCGGGAAATAATGGCGCTGCAAAACGAGTTGGGCACCTCCAGGAAATCCTGACATATACCGTCGATCCGGAAACGGATTTTAGTGCGCTTGGTGGCCGGCGAAGGCTCGATATGAATATCGGAAGCATTCCTCCGATAGGCGCTGATAATCATCTGGTCCACCAGGCGAACGATCTTGCCGGAACTCTCGCTGTAAGCTTCGGTGACATCCTCTTCTTCCTCGGCATCTTCCTCAAAAGCGATTTCCGGCATTTCGTCGAATTCGTGAGTCCCGGAGGACTCCGTTTCCGCAATTTTCTTGCTTTTCTTTTCCGCAAAAAAATGATTAATGACGGCTTCGATATCTTCTTTGATGCCGACGGAAAAAATAAATTTACCGGTATTAAACAATGCCTTGGCATGATCAAGCTTTCGCAGATCCCTGGGGTCATCCAAAAGAATCTCGATATGATCGATATCCCAGCTCAGCGGGACCCAGATATCCTGAAGCAGAAAGGGCTTTTTTAAGTTGCTGATCAGCTCATAGGGAACTTCCATACTGGAATCAAACGTTTTAAACGGGCAGTTATAATAGGCTGACAGTGATTTCCCGATATCGTCTTTGGCAATCTTGAATTGATCCATAAGAATGGTTTCAACGCTCTTTCGCAGTTGCTTGGACAAGGAGAGGGCTTTCTGAAGTTGTTCGGTGGTGACAAACTTGTTTCTTAAAAGATAGTCATACCGGGAATCAAAACGCTTGTCCGGCTGGACCGCTTCCATGGTCTCCCGGATTTTCGGATAGGTGGGGTCGAGTTTTTCCACCGCTTCAAAACTCTTGATCGCCATATCCCGGTGATCCCGCCGGGCCAGATCATTGCCGAGTACATAATGTATAGTGGCGGCTTTTTTTTCATCAAGCTGATATTTTTTGATAACACTATCGACTTCCGAAACGATCCGGGCCGGGGGGTGCATCGTGATCATACAGTCGATGAAATCGGAAATAAAATCGTCGATATTATAATCGGTCTCAAACAGTTTAAGATATTCCGTCACTGCTTCCTTATAGAGTCCGAGTTCCTTGAACGCGGTGGCGCTGTCAAACACTTCGGGAGCACTTTCCCCGATGGAAAGCCCCGTCTTGATATGCGATACTTCTTCGGAAGAAAGATCATGGGACAGGGCCTGGTCGTCTTCATCGTCAATTTCACGGCTTAATTTAGCAATTTTATCCTCGATCTGCTGTCGGCGTTCCTCGGTTAACGCCGGCGTATCCGCGACAATGCTTTTATAAAGCACCAGCGCTTCATTATATAAACCGTGTGTTTCATATGCTTCGGCGGTTTTAAATCTGGTATCGTAGGCTTCCGCTTCGTCGGCGACGTTTTCCATAGATGGGATCTCCATGCCGATTATATTTTTAAATCCTGTGATGCGTTTGATCTTAAGACATTATTTTTTTAAACATAACCGATGTTTCGACAAATCTCAATAAAAAACAGGAGAAAACCGATCACACGGATAAAACTTGGGGACGAGGTGGAAATGGTGGGAAAGTCAAAAAATTTTTTTCCGTAACAGCTCGCCGATACGTTCGGAGGTGGATTTCATCCGGTCAAGAGAAATAACCTGACAATTGAGGCGCACCATGGATATGGGGGCATACTCACCCATCACAACAATTAAAAACTTCTGGTCGATTTTTTTAATATAAAAACGTCCCCTGTCATAAATGAGCTCGGCATCGGCGATATCGCCTAGTGACTTGACAAAAGACGCCCAGTTGATATGGCCTGCTATATCTTCTTCAAGGGCATGGGTGGCCGTAAATCTGGCTAAAAGCATGTCGCCGTCGGCGGAAAGAACGACCACTCCGTGCACGCCATCGATTCCTAAAACATCACTGAAAATATCTTTCATGCCATCCGATCCGATGCCGAAAAATCCATTTTTTTAAAAATTGCGCAATGATGGCATTTCATGCATCATGCAAAAATTTCAATAATCCGATCTCTGGGAGATTCCGCTGAAACGGCGACAACGGCGTTTTCCCGGCCGGGAACCACGATATAATATTCATTGGTCTCCCTGGCGACATATAAAACATTCAAGCGGCCGAAGTCAAGCTCACCACCGACAGTTAATGCCTCATGGAGCAGCGATTCCCATGTGGAATCCGTATCAAGGTATACTTCATTGACGCCATTGCGCGAACCGATTCCCAGTTCGATCTGCTTACGGACTGCTTCATCAGCGGGCATTGATGAGAAATCCGGCATTTCGGTTATACTAGACGGCGACACCTTGATCTTTTTGGGTTCCGGAGGAGTAGATCTGTTTTCTGAAATTTCCCTTTGCGGCGCTGGCGCAGCCTCGCCTTCCACCGGATTATCCAGAATCAAGGCCCCGTCATCTGTTGCATCAAGTTCCGTGTCAAAGGCGGAAATATCATTTTCCCGCTGCTCATCCTTGGTCCGCATGGCATCTAAAAGAATGGCCTGCAGGTCGCCGTCGATCTTTTTATCCTCAAACACGCAATCATGCTCGATGGAAAGGGAAACGTTGGACCAGGAAAGAATGTTGTAGGCCGCCTGTTTTCCTTGCCGGTTCCCCACCCGGGCGTTGAACAGATCGCCCTGCCGAAAAAAAAGCACCCCCTGGTTTTTCCCTTTTTTGTCGATAATATGAAGGGTGCAGGTTTTCTGTTCCATCTCGATGAGTTGCAGAAACGTTTCAAGAGACACGTTGTGAAGGCTGCCACCTTCGGATCGTTTCCGCAGTGAATGGGTAATGGTTTCCACTAGTTCATCGGTGGAAAACGGTTTTTTCAAATATCCGGTGGCGCCGCTTTTCACCACCACGTCCCGGGTTTTGGGCTTATCAAAAGCGGTAACGATATAAACCGGGATATCCGGATAGATTTTAAGTATCTGGGACAGCAGATCATATCCATCCATTCCCGGCATCCGCAAATCGGATACTACAAACATAATATGTTGTTTTTTTAATATATCAAGAGCTTCCTGAGCATTGCTGGCCGTAATAACCGAAAACACATCAGCATAATTACCCAGTTCCACCTGCATCAGACGCAACAGCGCCACATCATCGTCGACGATTAAAACCTTTGGTTTCATGTTATCCCTTATCTGTTTGAGATCCAGGCGATCTGATGATGCCAATTCGCATTTTATCGGTATCGGTGTTGGTCCGCCGCCGTGTTTCTGCCGCCGCCTGCTATCGTAAATATGAAATAAACAGGTTCCGACTAAAAAATCGAACGAAAGAACCTGGATCCGGTATCGGGCGATCCGTCAGATTTCAATGTCAAAATCAATAATTTCGTTGGAAAACCCCTTACGCCAGGATTCAAGATATTTTCCGAAAACCCCGACAATGCCGAGAGCCACGGCGACTTCCTTGACGCATTCGACGACCGCGTTGACCAACTCCTCCTGGCCGGCCTTGCCGGAGTAGAAAATCTGGCCGTTGGTGTATCGGAACTCACCGGCAAACGGGTCCAGAAATTCATACTTATCGGCCTTTTCCATAAACTTTTTGTTTAAAAAGGTTTCAAAATCCACTTTTGGTTTACGGTTTGACTTGATCACCCGCTCCAGCAGTGACAACAACATCTGCAGCATTTCCAGTATGCGCTTGACATCGGTAACTGACGCAGCCCCGTTTTTTGCCGCCGAAGGAGTCTGGACCGTCGCCGATGCTGAGGTTCGGGCCGCCGGTTTCAGCTTCCCGGGCGCGGCTTTTTCCGCCTGGGCCTGTTTTGCCGCCGCCGACGGCATCCGTATGATGGGCATATTGTTGAGATGAATCCGGCTGACATTAAATATGCCGCCGATTTGCCGGGATTGGCTAATCAGATCATCCCGATACCCCACGGTACGATCCAGATGCCCTTCCCCTCCGGCAGATGAACCGCCGATCACTTCGCCGTTGAAAAAAAACAAAAGACCGCCACCGGCATCCTGATGCAACTGGATATCAATATAGCCGGTCAGTTTTTCATCCTCCAGTTTTTTGACCAGTGCCTCCAAATCCGTAAATTCAGAGCTGAGATTACCGTACAGAGGCTCCGCCTCGACCAGATTGGCCCAGAAATAAACGCGGTCGGGCTTGATATGATAGACGGAAACATTGAAATTGTTGACCGCTGATGTGGCAATGATTTTCGACAGGGCCGCCGAACCCTTCAGGCGCTCTTTCTTGCCCAGATAATTACCGTTTAAGACGTTGTCTTCATCAAAAAAAATCACTCCTTCGGCCACGGGTGATTTGAAATAAATGCCGCCGGTACCGATTTCACCCTGGTAATGCTCCACCATGGACTCGATTTTCAGAAAATAACTATTGATATTTTGAACAACAGGTTCTTCCCTTGGAATGATTATCATATCAGTCTATTATCCCACTTGGCGCCCCGACATGCGTTGCTCGTCCGCCAGGGTAAAAACAGGCAATGCGCCCGGTATCAGCGCATTGCCTGCAGATCGTTCCTGATAAAAGCCGGTTACCGTCTCCGTCTCAACCGCTCAATTGAAAACCTCAGGCTGTCTTGCATCCGGGAAATGGCATCCGCCAAATTGCCGATTTCGTCTTTGGATTTAATCTCGATCTCGGCTTCCAGGTCTCCAACGCTGATCCGATCGGCGGCCTCGGTCAGATACTGAATGTTGCGCGTCAACCGGTAACCATAGATAAGAATGCACAGGCCGATGATAATGATGACAATGAGCAGAACGCCCACATTGATGTTGCGGATTTCAGCGGTCTTCTCCTGGGCGTAATCCTTGAGATATTCCGTCTTTGCCGTAAATTCATCGATATAAGCGGTGCTCATCAGCAGAAACGGTTGCCCTTCCAGATTAATGGGCGCGATGGCCATATATTTCTCCCGGATTTTACCATCCGGATCTTTCCACATATAGTTGCCCGAGGCTTCCCGCATCCCCTCCGAACTGGACAGCAGATTGAAAAAATCCTCGAAGTGAGGGCCCAGCGCCTTACGGATCATATCAATATCGTCAATACCAATGATGTTGGGGTTGGGATGAGCCCAGATAGTCCAGTTCTGGCCTCTTTCCGGTTCGGGCTGTTGGATCAGGCAGGTATATCCGGTTTCTCCCACCACCTGAACGGCCAACATGGAAAATTCCGGGTCATAAAAAAAGTCTTCTCTTTCAAGAGTGGGGTGGTTCCGCAAATAAACCTCACATTGCTTGGCCACGTCCCTGGCCTTCTGCATCAGCTTTTCCCTTCCTTCCTGCAGCACCAGTTCGGTACTTTCATCGGTGATGTCCGTAGCCATCTGACGCAGCAGTTGCTGGGAAACATAGCCGGATATCGCGAGCAAAAGGATCGGAATGATCAGAAAGAGGATGACCATTTTTCCCCGCAGCCCAAGCCAACCCCCCCGGCCTTCGGTGCTGGTGGTCCGGTAAGCGATATCGGGACGAGGCGCGGGTTCTTCGGGTTCCACACGCGCATCGGATTCAGCTGACGGGGGAATCGGCGCGGCAGCTTTTTCAAAATCATATGCGGACTCTTCGGCGGCTTCCATCAGTTGCGACATTTGGGTCACATGGCCGCACTCGCCACATCGTACTTTGACGTTTTTCCCCTTGTACCGTTCCATCTTGTCAGGATCGACGTGATATACTTTGCCACATTCCTCACAAATCACCGTCATGACATTCCCTCCTTAAAAATTGGCGCTGTTGATGTTGCCATCTTGATTCCGAGTCTTCAAAATGCCCTACAGTACGGGAATCTTTTCTGTCTGCGTTCAGGCTTTAATCTCTCTGAGTTTTTTGACCATGGACTGTTGGAAGGCTACCTTGCGTTCCTCCCGCAAAATCTGACGGGCCAGCATGTCCACCAGCTCGGCGGCCCGGTGCGCCGGAAATTTTGTCTGGTCCTCCCCCATATCACTGATCTCATCTTCAATCACCACATCGGCGATGGGACCCATGGCTCTGGATAATTCGGCGGACAAATAATTAAAAAAATCCCGGCCCAGGGTCGGAATGGCGTCCCGGGCGGCTTCACAAAGGTTGAGCTTAACAAGTTTATTTAAGACAAAACGTAACTGTTTCAAACTCATATTCAAGGTTCTGGAAACCTGTCCCAGATTCTTAACCCCATCTAGCTCCATGAGCACTTGAAGCATTTCGCTGTCAAGAGAAACTTCCCCCAGATCTGCCCTAACGGTGCGCTTTAAAACCAGCTTGGAGATATCGCCTGATAACACATTCATTTAACCAGCCTCCACCTAACCGAAACACACGATTATTTATCAACGGCGCCACTGCTGCCGGCAAGCGGGAGCATCCAAACTGCTTCAGGGCCGCGCCACCCGCCGTTGGACGACATCAGGCCCCCAGATTTTTGATAATCTGCCGCAACGTATGGAATTCCGCTTTAATGGTTTTTTTCAGTTCTTCAACAATATAGTCGATGGCCTGCCTGGATTCCAAGGACAAGCCATCGACCGGTGCCGCTTTTTCGGTGGGGCGGGGCGCCGGTATGTCGGCTTGATATGCTGCTGCCTCGGATGGAGCCGCGGTTTCTTCTCTCAGCATGACCCGCTGTTTGAATTCCTTGAATTTGTTCACCTGTGAAGCGAGCAGCTTTTTTTTCTGAATATCAGACATGCCTGGCGTCAGCAATACTCTTTCAAAGTGTTTATACACCGATGCGACGAATTTAATGGCATCCGGATGGGCCTTGGCTTTGCGTGCTTTGATATATTTCCCGATAGATTCATGCAGCTTCAAAAACAACAGCAGTACCTGATCGTTTTTAAAAGTCTGCTGGAGACGGCTGACTTCCCCGAGGAAAGCGACCATGGTTTCATCGGTGATTTCCCAATCAATTGAAAATACAAGCGCTTGTAAATTCTTAATGGGAGAATCCTTTCCATGGCCCACACTTCCGCTACGCACAGGACTTTTCGTCTTCCGCGCATCATCACCGACGGCGGATTTCGTCATTTTTCCTGAAGCATCCGCATACGGCGCATCATCGGGATCACCTTCCCCGAACAATTCATCCAACCGATTCGATACTTCATTGCCGAGTCCGCCATCCTCATCTTTGGTCGTCAAGGCTCTATCCTCCTATTCCAGTTTCTTTCTCAAGGAACTAACGGTTAACGCGATAATTTTTTTCATGGTGGCGGCGACATTATCGCCTTTTACCGCGCTGGCCGGGAAATAAGGGGCTCTCAGGCGGCTGTTTAAATCTCTTTCCATGGTGTCAGTGCTGAGAATGGGAATGCCTTCTTCTTCAAGATCTCGTTTATTGTACTGCAGCACCAGAGGTATATTAAAAATATTCTTGTTAAAGGTTTCTAAGTTTTCTTTTAGGTTCTGAAGGGAGCGGATGTTCATTTCCCTTCTCAAATCCATTGAGTCTGCTACAAAAACCAGACCGTCGACACCCCGCAAAACAAGTCGTCGCGTTGCATTGTACTTAACCTGACCGGGCACGGTGTAAAGCTGGACCTTGATACTGTGGCCCTTGATTTCCCCGATATCAAAGGGTAAAAAATCGAAAAAGAGCGTGCGGTCGCCGTAGGTCTTAACCGTGACCATTTCACTTTGAATCCGTTTTTTAAACTTCCTGTTGATGTATTCGAGATTGGTCGTCTTCCCGCCCCGACCAGGACCATAGTAGACGATCTTGACCTGGACCTCCTTCTTTTTCGGATTTATTAACGCCAAATCATGTCCCTCCAACACTGAAGTTTAAAGCATGCCGATATTCAATTCCAAGGACCGGCAAGCATGCATACACCGCGGCAGGATTTTCGCACCAATCTCATCGCGCGAACGCCGGTACATTATAACGCATCAAATCAATGATTGAATCCGTTTGACGGCTTCGGCGACCTTCAAACGAAGAAAACCAAGGGAGACATTCTTGTTGAAAATGGTTAAAAGCAGCAAATCCTCTACTACTTTGCTGAAATGAATGCTTTCTTCTTCGCCCTTATGAAATAGAAGGGAAAACTCCTGCTCACCAATGATGTTGGCCATGGCGCTGACAGCTCCGTAATTCCCGGCGGCAAGTGCAGCAAGTGAATACACATCGTGGCTGGAGTCGCCTCGTTCCAGGTTGACGATCACGTTGCCCGCCAAATCCATCAGAATGACGCTTTGCACACCGAGATCGATGAGTTCTTCCTGAAGAATATTCTCGATGGCTTCGATCTGCTGCTTATCAAATTCAATCGTAAAATCCATTTACAATCACCCTTTCAAATGTCCGTTGATCTATCGCAGCTGTTTGTCAGCACCCCGCCTTATGGTTTATAAGGGAATTTTGATTTGTATAAAGGAATTTTGCTTTGTACAAAAAATATTATGTATGTTTAGCCCATTTAAGCCACATAATCAAATAAAAAAAACCTATATACCCATTATTTATTGATACCTTTGCTCAGCGCCTCCATCAGCATATCTCCAGTATATAATACGCCTGAGCCTCCTCAACTTACCAACAGTAAACCTGTGTTGCCTCCTTTTCGCCGGCCGCGGGTTGTCATCGTAAGTGGCTAGAGGAAAAGGTGGCGCCATAATCTGGAGGTTATGAGCCGTCATCGGACCGGTGGCCGGATTCTGCAAAGTAAAGATCCACCAGTTTTTCCGCAAGGCCGGTATAACTTTCAACAGTCAAGTGTTTCATCCGCTTTTTAATATCAACGGGAACTTTTTCTAAGGATTCGATAAGACTGGTGATTTCTTCCTCTGTCGATTTTCGTCCCCGGGTCAGCGCTTTGAGTTTTTCATACGGATTTTCCTCCTTAAATATCCGCATGATCGTCTGGACGGCCTCGGCGACCAGTTCAGGATTGTCCGTCACATCTCTGGCAATAATGAGTGCATCCAGAGTGATTCGATCCAGTCCCTTCAAGGCGCTTTGGAGCCCGATCAGCAGATAACCAAAAACGGCCCCGAGATTACGCAGCACCGTGGAGTCGGTCAAATCCCTCTGAAAACGGCTTTGCAGCAGTTTCACCGACAGATGTTCCATCATGGCAATGGCAAGCCCCATGTTCCCCTCGCTGTTTTCAAAGTCAATGGGGTTGACCTTGTGCGGCATGGTGGAGGATCCCACCTCCCCGGGCCTGGTTTTTTGGCGAAAGTACCCGCGGGAAATATAGCCCCACATATCCCTGTCCAGATCAATGACAATGGCGGCCACCCGAATCAGCGCGTGCAGCATCTCCGACAGGTAGCTGTAGGGATTGATCTGGGTGGTAAACATGATGGGCGTCAGCCCCAGGTAGCCGGACAGGAATCGCCGGCTGGCCGCAATCCAGTCAATGCCGGGGAACGCAAAACAGTGCGCGTTAAAATTGCCGCTGGCGCCGTTGATTTTGGCTTCTATGGAAAGGGTTTTGATGCCCTGGTTTTCTCTGGACAGCCGCCACGCGAAGTTGGCGAACTCCTTGCCCACGGTGGTGGGAGTCGCGGGCTGGCCATGCGTCATTGAAATCATGGCAATCCGTTTATATTCGTTTGCCAAAACCTCGATTTTGGACACCACCGAGGCCAGATGAGCCTGAAAAATACCAATCCCTTCTTTTACCATCAATGCGTAGGCGGTATTGTTGATATCTTCGGAAGTGCAGGCGAAATGGACCCATTCCCGAATATCGGCAAGTCCGGAATCGGATAACCGCTTCTTGATATAATACTCCACCGCCTTGACATCATGATTGGTTTCTTTTTCAATGGCCTTGATCTCAAGGGCCGATTCATGGTCAAATGATGCGGCAATGGATTCGATTTTGCTGATAACGGTATCATTGACCGTTTCCAGTTCCAGATCCCGGAAAAGAAACTTCAACCATTGAATTTCCACGAATACCCGGTGCCGGATCAATCCGTATTCGGAAAAGATATCATTGAGCTCATAAGTGTATTTCCGATATCGCCCATCCATCACCGAAAGCGCCGTCAGGGCGGGCATGACATGGTTTTCCAGCTTCTGCATTGATATTTATCCTTTTTTTGGTTCAGCCGCCCGGCCCATCCGGGACAGCCGGGCCGAAATACGCGGTGGGCCGGGTTTCGCTGATATAGCGACGAATACCCGCCAAAATCCCGCGAGAAATCGTTTCCTGATAGTTTGGATCGACAAGCCGGGCACATTCCATTTTATTGCTGATAAATGCGGTTTCCACAAGGATGGCAGGCATCTGGGCACCAATAAGCACATAAAACGGGGCTTGTTTTACGCCCTTGTCATTGATGCGGTCGAAATTCCGGGATAAATCTGTGATCATATTTTTCTGAACATAAGTGGCCAGCCGACTGGATTCATTGATCTTGGCGTTTTGAAGCAAGTCATTGAGTATGGTCTGGAGTTCACTGATGTTTTTTTTGGATGTGGCGTTTTCCCGGGCCGCCACGGCAATGGATTCCTCATCCGTGGTAAGGTTCAAAAAATAGGTTTCAATGCCTGATGCCAGATGATTGCGAGAGGCATTGGCGTGGATGGAGATGAACAGATCCGCGCGTTTTGTGTTGGCAATGGCGGTTCGCTCTTCAAGAGTGAGGTACCGGTCCGTATCCCGGGTCAGAATCACCTCGCAGCCGAGTTCCCGTCTGATCTTTTTCGCAAGACGTTTGGCCATCGCCAGATTCACGTCTTTTTCATGCACGCCTTTGATGATCCCCGGGGCTCCGTAATCTTTTCCACCATGACCGGGATCAATAACGATTCGTCCCACGCCAAGGGCCAATTGTCTGGCGATGGACGCGCTTCCGGAAACCGGAACATCATCGGATCCGCCTGACGCCAGCGGTGTTTCCGCGGATTTGCCCCGCACATCAATGACGATGCGGAAGGGGTTTTGAAGGGAAAACACATTGTAACTTTCGAACGAATTGATATCCACCACTACCCGAACCGTATCAGCCGTATATTGACCGGCGCGGGCCAGCTCCAGAAGACTGTCATGAATAGGAATCATTTTTTCCACATCACCCAGCCGGCTGTTTTCCAGATCCACATAAAGCCGCTGATGATTCTGATTGATGGAAGGGTCTTTTTTCAACAGATTGTTTTCAAAGACGGTTTCCCGATCGGCATCAATGACCACGCGGGTATATTCCGGATTCGACCAGAACCGGATGCCGGTAACGGTGCTGACTCCCGAAGGTGCCGCCTGCTCGGATCCGGTGGGAATATCTTCGGCCAGAGCATATGAGTCAGCAAGGACAGTCTTGACGGCATCGTCCTTTTTCCCCGGCGCGCTCCCCAAGGCAGTCTGTGCCTTTCGGCCGTGCTCGCTTTCCGGATAGCGCTCGGCTGTCTGCCGATAGATTTTAAGCGCCTTATCCCGGTCAGCGTCATTAAAAGAATGTTGATGCAGCTGCTCATAAAGATGGGCGGTCATATAAGAGGCCGCAGGCGCCAGGGGGCCTGCGGGGTCCAGGCCATGAGCTCTTTCGAATTTTTCAATACAGGTTTCCCAATAACTGCGGTATTTCTGGTGAGTTGGATTTTCAAGCAGCCCGGCATGACAACGCACAGCCTCAGCGTAAATTTCAGCGGCGTGATTGGCGGCGTTGGTGTCACTTGAAGCGGTGATGGGCTTTTTGACGGGTTTTGGTCCAATCTCCCGAAGTGTCTCAACAGAGCGCTCCTTATAGGCACTCTTGGGATAATCACGAACAATCCGTTCGAAAACGGTCCGGGCCGTCTCTCGATCGTTTGGCGCGTAGGAGTGCCCGTAGAGCTCTTTATAAAGAGTACCAGTCATGTAAAGCGCCGCCGGCGCCCATGGACCGGTAGGGGCCTTGTCATGGGCAGCTTCAAATTTTTCAATGCAGGCCAGCCAATAGCTGCGATATTTCATTTTTTCCGGCTGATGGCGCAGGGACTTGTAGCACCTTTCCGCCTGAAAATAGAGATCCTTGGGCGTGGCGGCTGCACCGGTGGACGCGCAGGACAGTAAACACGCCGCCAGGCAGCAGATCAGTATCAGTGAAAACGGCAATCTTTTTTTTTGGCGCATGATCAATAACAAATAACCAGGTTGTGAGAAATCTTCATCCCTCGCCGCGGGCCGAAGCCCCAGCCGCTTTTTCCTTTAACGTACTGAGTAGGTTAAGGGCGTCAAGGGGCGTCAGGTTGGCGATATCCACCTCCCGCAGTCGATCCATAATGATCTGTTCGGGTGGCTTAAACAGCATCAGCTGGACCGGAGCTCCTGCCGGCCGCTGGGAAGATCCTTCGCCGTCTGTTTTGGAGTCCAGAACATGCCCCGTGCTTTCAACGTTGGCCAGCACCGTTCGGGCCCGCCGGATCACCGGATCGGGAATGCCGGCCAGTCGAGCCACCTGTATTCCGTAGCTTCGGTTGGTGCCGCCTGGCACCAGATGATGC
Organism: uncultured Desulfobacteraceae bacterium; assembly: GCA_964598885.1. Classification (GTDB taxonomy): domain Bacteria; phylum Desulfobacterota; class Desulfobacteria; order Desulfobacterales; family Desulfosalsimonadaceae; genus SURF-33. The sequence goes on from CAZRES010000009.1 coordinate 29,646, forward strand.
AGAAAAATGATTTCGTCGTTCCATTCCTTGACCGCGATATTGTAATTCTTGACCTTTTTTTTGACTCTCGCCAAATCAATGAGTTCATGGTAATGGGTCGCAAACAGCGTCTTGACCCCCATGTCGTTTAGATCATGCAGATATTCGGCCACGGCCCAGGCAATACTGAGTCCGTCATAAGTGCTGGTGCCCCGACCGATTTCATCCAGGATCACCAGACTGTCGGATGTGGCATTGTTGATGATATTGGCGGTCTCTTCCATTTCCACCATAAAGGTGCTCTGCCCCTGAGAAAGGTTGTCCAGCGCGCCCACCCGGGTAAAGATCCGGTCGGTAATGGGAATCTTTGCATGACCGGCCGGAACAAATGCGCCCATCTGGGCCATCAGAACGATCAGGGCGACCTGACGGAGCACCGTGGATTTCCCGGCCATATTGGGGCCGGTGACAATCATGATCCGGCAGTGCTCATGATCCATAAAAACGGTGTTGGGAACAAAGCGCTCGCCAGCGATCAGTTTTTCCACCACCGGGTGCCGGCCGTCTTCGATGCGGATCATCCGGTCGTTATTGAGCAAAGGCCGCGTATAATCGTTCTGATCCGCGACTTCAGCCAGCCCCGCCAGACAATCGAGCCGGGCGATAAACCCGGCGCAGGCCATGATCTGATCGCTTTTTTCCACCACCGCATCGCGAATCCGGCAGAACAGTTCATATTCCAGAATATTGCGCCGTTCCTCGGCGGTAAGCACCTTTTCCTCGAAATCTTTTAATTCTTCGGTAATATACCGTTCGGCGTTGACCAGAGTCTGTTTTCTCACGTAATGGGCCGGCACAGAAGGAGTCTGGACTTTGGACACCTCGATATAATAGCCAAAAACCTTGTTATAGCGGACTTTAAGGGTGTTAATGCCGGTCTGCTCCCTTTCCCGGGCTTCCAGCTCGGCGAGATAGCGCTTGCCGTTTTTTGCCATCATGATGAGTTCATCCAACGCGGGATCATACCCCTGACGAATCATGCCCCCCTCATTGACGGTGGGCGGCGGGTCATCCGCGATGGCGGCGGCAATGCGATCTCGGATTTCGGCCAGGGGCGCGGACAGGGCATCATCCCATCTTAACAGGCCGGTGCGGAATCGCTTCAGAAGATCAATAAGCTCCGGCAGTTTGGCAAGGCTATTCTTGACCGCCACCAGATCCCGGGCCGTGGCATGTCCCAGGGCGATTTTCCCGCCCAGACGCTCAATATCGGCCATCTGTTTTAACAGGGAACGCAGTTCCTCCCGAACCGCCATCTGCCCCTTGATATTGTCTACGGCATCAAGCCGCTGTTCAATCTCTTCCTTGTCCAGCAGGGGATACCGGAGCCAGTTTTTGATCCGTCGCGCGCCCATGGCCGTGACCGTGGCGTCGATGACATCCAGAAGCGTCCCTTTTCTTCCACCGGTACTCAAATTTTTCAGCAGTTCCAGATTACGACATCCCACTTCGTCGATGCGCATGAACCTCTCAAAAAAATAGGTCTCCAGCCCGCTTAGGTGACGGATTTCCTGTTTCTGGGTTTCCTGGACATAATATGCCAGGGCTCCCGCGGCTCCGATGCCCGCATGCATGGCTTCACAGCCGAAGCCCTCGAGGCTTCGAGTCCGAAACATGGCCAGCAGACGCTTTCTGGCATCAAGATGACCAAATACCCGGTCCGGAAGCCGCGTAACGGCCTTTCCGGCAAACCGGCCGGCAGGTGAAAAAATCCTGTCACCATCTGTGGCGGATTCCGGAAAAATCAGCTCGGCCGGGTCGATCCGCATGATCTCCTCGATGATCATGGCTTCCCGATCGCATTCCGTCACCCGAAAGGTACCAGTCGTCACATCCAGGCTTGAAATGCCGATGCGCTCCCCATGGCGGCATACGGCCACGACAAAATTATGGGCCGCCGCATCCAGCAGCAGATTATCCACCACCATGCCCGGAGTGATGACTCTGACCACCTCTCTGCGGACCAGGCCTCTGGTTTGGGAGGGGTCTTCCATTTGCTCGCAGACGGCGACCTTATATCCCTTTTCGATCAGTCGGCCGATATAGGCGGTTGCGGCTTTGGCTGGAACTCCGCACATGGGTACGGGCTTTTCCTCCGTCTTGTTTCGCGAGGTGAGTGTGATTTCCAGCTCCCGGGCCGCTGTGGCGGCATCGTCAAAAAACATCTCATAAAAATCGCCCATCCGGTAAAACAGAATATAATCCCGGTATTGCTCTTTAATGGTCAGGTATTGGAGCATCATGGGCGTGGTTTTGATATCAACGGCAACCGTGGTCATGAGATCGGGATGCCCTGCTTCGTGTCATTCAAAGGCGACATAAGTCATTTCGGGAATCATTTGCTCTGGGGTTCAAAAGAATCTCCCGGTTCACCGATCCATTCCGGTCCCTCCGCACTGCGCGCCAGCTTCAATTCGAGTTCCTGAACCCGTTTTTTTTCAGCCTCCAATTCCCCGTTGAGATTTCGAATAATCTTTTTGGATTTAAATTTCTGGGTTAGACTGAAAAAAAGGGCAAGAAGCAGCCCCGCAAAAAAAACCGCCAGCAGATAAATCGCTATGGACTGGTTGACGTGATAATCCGTAAAACCGATGTTAATGCCCATATCATGACGTTGAAGAAGAAAGCCGCGATTTTGGTAAGCAAACAGCGCTACGAGGCCCAGCACCAATAACCCAAAAACAATCTTGACCTTTTTCATATCCCTCTCCCTTCATTTATCGAGCGTTTCACCGGACCATGCCAGATTCGAAAGATTGATCTTATCCATCTATGCCGCACGCATCAACTATAAAATTTATACAAAGGGTGCTTTCATGTCAAAAAAACAACGCCTTTCAATCTGTTGTTTATTGTCGTCCCCCGATGACCCACGACCGCCATTCATTTTTGGGACCGGTCGGTTAAGGACATGACGGCGCCGTCCCCCCAGGCACCGATTTTGTCATTGACGATAATAACAATTCCCAGGATCCCCGGAATTGATTGCCCGAATGCCATGGCCCGAGAAATCGACTTTGGTGCCGCAACCCGGTTGCCGATGGCCGTAGCCGCCGCATCGGCCAGCGGACAGGATCTGGCGAGCACACAAACCGCGTCGGCCTTTCCACGGCTCAAGGAATGGCCCACAGTGCCCGAAGATGTACAGAGGGCCACGGGCTCTCCTGCCGGATCAATCCGCAATCCGACCCGCAGGCTTAGCGGGGAACTGCCCGCATAAATGACCGACGTAAACGGCCGGTTCAAACGCATGAAAATATCTCCACCGTTTTCCACAATCACCTCATCAGAAGCTTTCAGCAGATCCAGGCCGACATCCTCTGCCACGGCGCCGGCCACCGCCGCCATAGGCCCCACCCCGGCAAAAGTGCCCGCGTTTGCCATGTCTCTGACGATTCCAGGCATGGGGCCGGCAACCGGCCAGGGAACCAGCGTGTCCCTGAACTCCGGATGCGCCTGAATATAGGCTTCCAGGTACCCCCGGCATGCCAGAATCCGTTCCCGGGCCCGACCTGCCAAATCCGTCCGGGTGCTGATGCGGACATCGGTTTCCTTGACCGTCACATGAAACGATACCAGGTTGTGGTCGGCGATGAGTTGACGATAGGTCCGCTGCTGAAACATTGTTATAATAACCGATCACGAACCATTGGAATGGATATAACGATACGCGACACCGCCCGAATGCTGAACTGTCAACACGTCATACCTCGCGGATGCGGGGGCGCAGGTCTTCCGGGCAGTGGCGCAAAAAAAACTGGTCCGTCATCCCCGCAATAAAGTCCCGCACAATTTCCTCGGGGCGATGGGCGTCAAGGTAACGATCGGCCATGCCATCGACAAAATTATGGTAAATAGGCGATTGCCGGTTGTCTGCATGGATGTCATTCAAAAAGCGCTCGAACATGATTTCAAAAAGTTTCTTAAAAATCTCCTGATCCATTTTGAGTTTTGGATTCATATAGATTCGCTCATAATTAAACTGTTTCAAGGCCGCCAGGGCATCGGAAACCTCGTCGCTGAAGGCGATACACGGCCGATTGTAACTGTTGGCGATAATATCGGTCACCAGGGTATAGACAATAGTGCCGTTGGTATTACCGAGACATCGCGTTACATGAGGTGGAAGATCCTCGCGACGGATCAGATCCAGACGGATGGCATCCTCGATGTCGCGCCCGATATAACTGACGGTGTCGGCAAACCGAACGACGCAGCCTTCAAGGGTCATGGGAACCAACCGAATCGGTTTGCCGGATTTTTTCGTCCGGATCTCGGCCTCATGCACCGAAAAGTCCTTGTGCGGCATGGGGGTCAGTTCCTGATTGTGGACTTCACCGTCATGACATAGGATGCCGTCTAAAACCTGCAGACAAAGATTCCAGCCCCGGCCCTTGCGTTCGACCTTATCTAAAAACTGAACGCTTTGGATATTATGATGAAACCACCCGATCCTGAGACTATGGCAGATCGCAGACAACTGACGTTCGCCATCGTGTCCGAAGGGCGGATGCCCGATATCATGCCCGATGGCGATCGCCTCGATCAGGTCCTCGTTTAAACCGAGAAACCGGCCCATGGTCCGGGCGACCTTGGACACCAGCTGGACATGAAGCATCCGGTGGGTGATATGGTCGTTTTTAATCAGATAAAACACCTGGGTCTTATCGAAATAACGGGAATAGGCCAAAGAATTTAGAATGCGGTCCACATCCACGGCGAAATTCTGTCGGTAATCACCGGCCAGCCGCTTTTCGGCTGCTCGCCGGATGCCGAGAATGCTTTTTGCCGCCCGGGGATTTAAGTCTTTCGCCTCCCGCTCTTCCTGAAGCGATCGCAGCCGGGACAGGGATTGCCTGGTTTCAAATTTTTCCATCACGAATCATCTGCTCCATCAGGTGCGCGTAATCGATTCCCGCGCACCGGAATCCTTCCCGGCCATATTTCATATTGGCTTCCAGAACATAGTAATTTCCCCCGGACACGAATACATCGATGCCTACATCGTTCCATCCGCAACGCTTGGCCGTATAACGCGCCAGATCAACAGCTGCGATCGGTATGTCGTCAAAACTGATGCGCGCGCCAAAACTGACATTCCCCCGGAATTCGCCTTTTGCGGCAACGCGGCGGTAGGCATGAACAAACTGATCGCCGATGATCACCACACGGATGTCTTTTTCAAGGGGCAGGTATTCCTGGATGTAGGCGATCTTGGTCAGGGCAATGTAGTCGGCCAGTTGGTCGATATCCTGGACCAGAAAAACCCCCCGACCCGCAGCCGATCCCCGGGGGATTTTCGCGACAAACGGAAACCGGAAATCTGCCAGAATTTTCTCCTGCCGTAACCTGCCGTAGAACACCCGGGTGCGCGGACAGGGAATCCGGTTTAAATGAAATAGCGCTGTTTGCTTGATCTTGTCCTGGGCAAACCTGTAATTATGGGCACTCGGAAATATTTTTTTCTCCATGGCGGCAAACATATCCGCATAATACGTCGATGGATAATAAATCTTGTCCGCTTTTCTTATCAGACAAGCTTCTTCCGGGTCATATGACGCGAAGTCCGGCCGCACTCCCAGTGTTGTCACGTTGGGGCAGGCCCGCAACCGCGCTTCCAGTGCAATGACATTTTCCGCTATGCCCATGGAATTTTCGACTCAGCTGGTTTACCACAGCTTCAAAAAAATAATGACATAAGACGGCCCGACAACATGCAAAGGTTTTTGCATTAAAACCGAGAAGTTTCAGCCTGTCCCGGCGCGATGGAAAACATTTCCGGTGCCAATGAAAAACCCGTCCAGCAATTATCAGCCTCAATGCGGAGCCGGTTTGTACCCTCATCGGTGACCTGGATGGAAAAAGGAATCTGCCGGTCATTGACCTGCCGAAAACGACTTAGATCCGCCCGATACGTCAGCTGCCCCCATCGATTATAAAATTCCACCCGGTTGACGACCTGCCTTTCCATGTCCGGATAAATCTTCTGAACCGTTCCCCGCCAGCGCCTTTTCATAACCAGGACAGGACGATCGGTTGCCTCATCGGTGAGTAGATCGATATGGTCATATTCCCGCAAAGGAACGGCGCCGACAAGATAAAAGACTATATCGTCGGCCGGAACGGCCACACCCAAAAGCGGTCCAAGGTTCAGACTGGGGCTTGAATATGTGTGCACCTGCTGATCCAGATGCGAAATATAGGCGTAGGTGTTGCCGTCAAACAGGAATTTTGCCACGGAATGACCGCCGGGTCCCAGCATTTCAATCCGGATGCGTCCGTCGGGTGCGGCCACCCAGGCTGTGCGGGCACGCTGTACCGTGCCGGCATGCTCCAATGAAATCCTTCCGATACCCTTTACGGCATCAACGGCAAGGTTTCTGGCCTTAATGCGCGAAATAAGGGATTGAGCCCGCACCGCACGCTCCGGCGCTTTACCATCAGCAGCCGGACCCGGGGCCAGATGAGAGCATGCAGGGAGCAGCAGTAGCAAGAAAAGGCCCGCCAGCCGGCAAAAAACGCCATGGCCCTTAAAATCCTTTCTGCTGCAATATTTCGATTTTAATTTGAATTTCATCCGAATCTTTTTTCTTATGGACCAGTGCCCGCTTGTAAAAGTTGAGGGCTTTTTCCGGCTGATTGAGTTGCAGATAAACATCGCCGAGATGCTCCAAAATAATCGGATCCTCCGGTACCAGCTCCGCGGCCCGTTCCAGATGGGCCAGAGCCTTTTCAAAACGTCCTTTTTGAAAATAGACCCACCCCAGGCTGTCGATGATGTAACCGTTATCGGGTTTAATTTCCAGTGCCCGGATAATCATCTGTTCGGCCTCTTCCAGCTTGATGCCCTTTTCCGCATAGGTATAACCGATATAATTGAGGGCATCGGCATGATCCGGATCAATGGCCAGCACCCGGCGCATCTGTTCCATGGCTCTGTCCTTGTCTCCTTTCACGTCATAAACAACACCCATCTCATACAGCAGTCCGGGATGGTCCGGTTCAATATCAAGACCGTCCGATATCAACGCAAGGGCCTCATCTGTCATCTCCTTTTCCTTGTAAAAGGATGCCAGATACGGAATGAGCTGAATCCTGGCTTCGTCTGAGGCCGACTTCATGGCGGTTTCCAACACCGCTATACTTTTTCCCATATTATTTTGTTTGTAATGAATTACCGCCATGTGGATGACGGCATTGGGATAATAGCGGGTATCGGTTTCAATGGTCTCAAAATAGGACAGGGCCGCATCCAGATCATCAATATTTTCATGGGCAATGCCGGTCAGATAACGGAGTTCCGTATTTTCAGGGGCGACAGTCAGCATCTGGGTTAACGCAACAATCGCTTCCTTTTCCCTTTGCTGAAGGATCAGGTTTTGCAATATGGTCCGGATCACGTTGGGATCGTCCTTGCTCTGGCGTCCCAGTGCCTCAAAAAGGGACCGGGCGGCTTCGGTCATCTCATTTTTATGATACAGAAGCGCCAGTTCAAGGGCGGTGGGGATATTGTCCGGATACAGGGCCAGGATTTCCTCATAGATACTGATCAATTTACGCTCCCGGCCGCTGCTTTCATAAATGCGGAGCAGTTCGAGACGAGGCTCGATCAGCTCCGGCGCTTTCTCCAGTGCTTTTAAGAAAAATGCTTCTGCTTGTTCAACGTCGTCTTTGGTCTGATATATTCTGCCGAGATAATAATAACTCAGGTAATCATCTTTAAAACGTTCAGACATTGCGGTAAATACCCGAAAGGCATCCTCCATGTTCCCGGCGTCCAGATACATTTTTCCCAGCAGATGATAAATGTTTTTCCTTTCGGGATCCAACCCAAGAACATTCTCATACAGCGCCGCTGCCTCGGCGTCCATATCGAGTGATTTCTTTATGGTAGCCACCATGATCATGGCATCCACATTATCCGGCAGCGCCGCAAGCACCGCTTCCATGACGGCCAGAGCCGCTTCATTTTTTTCCTGCTGAAGATATAGCACCACCAACTCTTTTTTGAGAAAAAGAGAGCCCGGATCGCGTTTAGCGGCCAATTCGAGGAAAAAAATCGCTTTTTCCGGATTTCCCTTTTTCCGCTGAAACTGGGACTCCAGATAGAGGAAATAACTGTTGGCATCGGCAAAAGCATCAGGATCAAGCGGCTCGATATGATCGGTTTCCGCAGCTGTCGTCACCATCTCAGAATCTGCTTGCGGTTCAACCAACGGTTGCCGGTGGACAACTCCCCGACAGCCCAGAAAACAAAAACCCAAAATACAAATCAACAACGCCTTTTGAATGCGCATCCGCATCACAACTTTCCTTCCTGAATATTTGACATCATCACAACTCGTAATTATCAAAATCCGGTATCTGACTTTTAAAGAACTCCGTCATTTTTTTGATGATATTTTTTTCAAGCTGGCGGACCCGTTCCCGCGAAATCTGATATTTATCACCAATATCCTGAAGCGTCAGCGGAGAATCGGTAAAAATCCGGTGATCAAAAATATCGAGTTCCCGATCGGTCAGCCGGGACCGAAAATCCGCAACCTTTTCCCGCAACAACTGTTCGATCTGTTTTTTGGCCATCTGGTTTTCAATGGACTCATCTTCGGAATCCAACAACTCTCCCCGCTCCGTGTTTGAATCCTCCTTCAACGGCGCATCCAGGGAAAGATCCCATCCGTCCAGGCGCTGTTCCATTTCCGTAATTTCCTGTTCCGTAACGCCCAGTCGATCGGAAAGCAACTTGGTATGCGGATCAAACCCCTGGTCGATCAGCCATTGTTTTTCTTTTTTAAGCTTAAAAAAGAGTTTGCGCTGTCCCTGGGTTGTCCCGATTTTTACCAGACGCCAGTTATCCATAATGAACTTGAGGATATAGGCCTTGATCCAGAACGAGGCGTAATAGGAAAATTTCACGTTCTTGTAGGGATCGAACTTCTGTACCGCCTGCATCAGACCGATATTACCTTCCTGGATAAGATCCAACAGGTTCTGCATCCATATACGCTGGAATTCCAAGGCGATTTTAACAACAAGGCGTAGATTTGCGGTCGCCAGCACATAAGCGGCTTCGGCATCATCTTCTTCCTGTATGCGTTTGCCCAGCGAAATTTCCTCTTCCCGGGAAAGCAGGCGATACCTGCTGATTTCTGATAGGTACCGCTGAAGTGGATCATATTCAACAACACTGTTTTCGATGTTCGCGGGGGAAAGAACGTGTCCGGCTTCTTCTGAATTTTCAGGAGCAGGCGTTTCCTCTTTGAAGGGGCTGTCTGGTTTTTTTTTTCTTTTGCTCATGATGCCCTCTTAGTGGAGGCTCGTTGTTAACATGATGGAATTTTTTTTTATTATATTTGATATGGACAAAAAAGACAAATCGTGTTAGACGATCTTTCTCATTTTGCATTGCGCCTGTAGCTCAGCTGGATAGAGCAACGGACTTCTAATCCGTAGGTCGCAGGTTCGAGTCCTGCCAGGCGCGCCAATTCCCGATCTTTGTTTCGTTGATTCTCCGAAAGTGTTGATAAATTTGATGCTAACCTACCACCCCCGGATTGTAAACTCAAAAAAATCAGGGCCGCATATTCGGTAGAAAGCATGGCACTTTCTCTCAAACATGCGACCCTGGTTCTTGAAAAATAATAAAACGCTACGATTTCAGGCGAATTACTCTGCGCCTTCCGGTGATTTTACGGTTTCTGCTTTATCTGTTCCTTTCAGATTATGATCCTTTTTCCCCTTGGCGGCGGCCTTTTTTGCTTTTTTCTCCTTGCCCGGTTTAATCTCATCCACGGCCAAGGGTTGGCCCGTCAATTCCACCAGGGAAAGATCCGCGGCATCCCCTTTTCGAGGGCCGAGTTTGGTCAGACGTGTATAGCCGCTGTTGGCATCGGAGTAACGCTGGCCGGCAGCTTCCTTGAAAAGTTTATGCACCACATCCTTTTCACGGAGAACCGACATGACCTGGCGTCGGGCATGGAGATCCCCCCGCTTGGCAAGGGTGATCAAATGATCCGCCCACCGGCGCAGCTCCCGGGCACGGACATCGGTGGTCTTGATCCGGCCATATTTGAAAAGCGATGTCGCCATATTCCGGAACATGGCATCCCGGTGGCTGCTGGTCATGTTGAGTTTAACGCCGCTTTTTCGATGTCTCATGAATCGCTTCCCTCCTCCGCGGTATCGTCATCCGGCGGTTCAAAGCCTTCCAGATTCATTCCCAGAGACAGGCCCAAATCCGCCAGTAATTCTTTAATTTCATTTAATGATTTCCGGCCGAAATTTTTCGTTTTAAGCATTTCCGGCTCGGTTTTCTGCACCAGTTGATAAATTTTGGTGATATTGGCGTTACGCAGACAGTTGGCGCTGCGAACGGAAAGTTCGAGCTCATCCACATCCAGATACAAGTTGTCATTGACTTTCGGCTTGGTTTCTCCGGATGATCGTTTCTGGACAGGCGGCGCCTGTTCTTCATCAAAATGAATGAAACAATCCATCTGATCTTTGAGAATCTTGGCGGCATAGGCGACAGCGTCTCGCGGGCCCACGGCACCGTCCGTCCAGACTTCCAGGGTTAGTTTGTCGTAATCCGTTTTCTGGCCAACCCGGGCATTGCCGATGGTATAGTTCGCCCGTTTGATCGGGGAAAACACCGCGTCAATGGGAATGGTCCCGATGGGCGCATCAGGATCCTTGTTGGCTTCGGCCAGCAGGTAGCCTTTTCCCGTCTTAACGGTCATGCTCATTGCCAGCTCGGCGCCCTGTGACAAAGTAGCGATGTGCTGACTGGTGTTCATCACCTGCACACGGCCGTCCGGGCTTACAATATCGGCCGCGGTGACAATACCTTCGTCTGAGGCCTTGATTTCAATGATCCGGGGTTCCGTATCTTCCATTTTTACCCGGACGTTTTTAAGATTCAATATGATTTCCGATATATCCTCCAGCACGCCGGGAAGCGTGGAGAATTCTTGCATGACGCCGTCAATCTTGACGGAAACAATCGCAGATCCGCAAATGGAAGAGAGAATAATACGACGCAACGCATTGCCGATGGTAATGCCAAATCCCCGTTCCAGCGGTTCCCAGACGTATTTACCATATGTCTCCGTCTGGGTGTCCACCTGAATCTTTTCAGGCATGATCATTTCCCGCCAGTTCATATATGCGAGTTCATTCAATGACATGTCCTCTCTCCAACAAAGTTGTATACCCGACCAATTATCGGGTATTTCTTCAAAACGACAGCACCACCGGTCAGACGGATGTCATAAATCCGCCCCAGTGAATGCTTGTGGTGGGCGACCAAACGCTTATCTGGAATAAAGCTCAACAATCTGATTTTCCTGGATGGGCATGGCAATATCTTCGCGTACGGGAAGACTCTTGACCGTGCCTTTCATTTTTTCCTTGTCCAGTTCAATCCACTGGGGCATTCCCCGCCGTACGACAGCTTCCACGGCTTCTGTGATCGTTTGGATATTTTTACTTTTTTCACGAACTTCAATGACATCCCCCGGCCGTGTCTGATAGGAGGGAATATCCACCTTTTTTCCGTTGACCAGAAAATGACGATGCCGGACCAGTTGCCGGGCCTGATTGCGCGAATTGGAAAAACCCAGCCGGTAAACCACGTTGTCCAGGCGCTGCTCCAGCATCACCAAAAGGTTCGTACCGGTAATTCCTTTCCGTCGGTCGGCTCTTTCAAAGGTGAGCTTAAACTGTTTTTCGGAAAGCCCGTATGTGCGCTTCACCTTTTGCTTTTCCCGAAGCTGAAGACCGTAATCGGAAATTTTTCCGCCCCGACGCTGGCCATGCTGTCCCGGTGGGTAACTCCGTCGGTCAAAGGCGCATTTATCGGAATAACACCGATCGCCTTTGAGATATAACTTCAAATTTTCACGCCGACATAGCCGGCATGCAGATTCTCGATAGCGTGACAATCTGATCCTCCCCTATTAACAATTGAATTAACAATGATATCTGCTTCGGGCATTACACCCGGCGGCGTTTTTTCGGCTTGCATCCATTATGTGGTATGGGAGTGACATCCTTGATCATCGCCACGGTAAGGCCGGTGGCCTGAAGCGCCTTGAGGGCGGATTCACGACCGGGCCCCGGTCCCTTGACGTAAACTTCCACATTTTTCAGGCCATGCTCCATGGCTTTTTTGGCGGCATTTTCGGATGCCAATTGTGCGGCAAACGGCGTGCTCTTGCGTGATCCTTTAAATCCGTTCATGCCGGCGCTGGACCAGGAAATAACATTTCCCATGGAATCGGTGATCGTCACAATCGTATTATTGAATGTCGACTGGATATGCACCACTCCACTGGCGATATTCTTTTTAACCTTTTTTTTGACCTGCTTTCGTTTTGCCATGGATTTTAAACCCCTAATAATAAATGACTACTTTTTCTTGGCGGCGCCTTTTTTCTTTACCGCGGCCCGTTTCGGTCCTTTCCGTGTACGTGCGTTGGTCTTTGTCCGCTGCCCGTGGACCGGCAGGGAACGGCGATGGCGAAGGCCCCGATGACATCCCAGATCCATGAGCCGCTTGATATTCATGGAAACATCCGTTCTGAGTTCTCCTTCGACCTTGAGCTCATGATCGATGGCCTTGCGAATCTGATTAACATCAACATCCGACAGATCATCCGTCTTGATGCGTTCATCAATGCCGAGTCTTGCAAGGATGGCGCTGGACGTAGATCGCCCGATCCCGTAAATATAAGTCAAACCGATAATGATATGTTTACCTCTCGGTAAATCAACCCCCGCGATTCTTGCCAACTTTGCCTCCTTGTCGCGCGATTAACCCTGACGCTGCTTGTGACGTTTATTGATGCAGATGATCCTTACAACGCCGTTGCGCTTGATAATTTTACAATTCCGACACCTTTTTTTAACTGATGCGCTTACTTTCATAACCTATACCCCACTGGCCGACCCTGCGGGTCTTGCCGCTAGTGCTATATTATTTCACCCGGTAGGTAATTCTGCCCCGTGTCAGATCATAGGGCGACAATTCAACCGTAACCGAATCTCCCGGCAAAATTTTAATGAAATGCATCCGCATTTTCCCGGAAATATGGGCAAGAACTTGATGCTTGTTTTCCAGTTCCACCTTGAACATCGCATTGGGCAGGGTTTCGATCACCTTGCCCTGAACCTTTATTGGTTCCTCTTTGGCCATTGATGCATAGCTCCTTTAACGTTTTACCGTCGACCCTTCATTTGACCGGCCGCCAGAAAACCCTCGTAATTGCGGGTGATCAAATGGGATTCGATCTGGCTGACCGTATCCATCGCCACCCCGACCACAATCAAAAGGGCCGTACCTCCAAAATAAAACGGCACGTTAAACTGGGTCATCAATATGGACGGCAGCACGCACACTGCTGAGATGTACAGCGCACCGCCGAACGTGATCCGTGTGAGCACTCTGTCGATATAATCCGCCGTTCGTTTGCCCGGACGGATACCCGGAATATAGCCGCCGTATTTCTTTAAGTTGTCCGCCACCTTGGCTGGGTCAAAAACAATGGCCGTGTAAAAATAACAAAAGAAAAAGATAAACCCCACATAAAGCAATTCATAACCGATGGAGCCCGGACGGAGGGCCGCCGTCACATACTGCATAAAGGCCACGTCCTGAAAAAAAGAAGCAATGGTGGCCGGAAACATGATCAGCGACGATGCGAAAATCGGCGGGATAACGCCGGCGGTGTTGATCTTAAGCGGCAGATGCGTACTCTGGCCGCCATACATTTTACGTCCCACCACTCGCTTGGCGTATTGAACCGGTATCCGACGCTGTCCCTGCTCCATGAAATTGATAAAGGCAATCACGCCCACCATGAGAAGCACCAGGATAACGGCGATAAAAATACCCATTTCACCGGTGGACAGCATCCGAAACGTATTGCCGATAGCTGCCGGCAGGCGGGCCACGATGCCGGCAAAAATGATCAGGGAAATGCCGTTTCCGATCCCCCGCTCGCTGATCTGCTCGCCCAGCCACATGATAAAGGCCGTACCCGCGGTCAGGGTAATCATGGTCATTAACCGGAATGCCCAACCCGGATCCATAACCGCCGGAACACCGCCCGGTCCCTGCATGCTCTCCAGGCCGATACTGATGCCGAATCCCTGAATGATGGAAAGCACAATGGTCCCGTAACGGGTGTATTGGGTGATTTTTTTTCTTCCCGCTTCCCCTTCATTTTTGAGCCTTTCCAGATGCGGAATCACCACCGTCAGCAATTGCAGGATAATCGAGGCGCTGATATAGGGCATGATTCCAAGGGCGAAAACGGAAAAGTTTTCAAGCGCTCCGCCGGAAAACATATCAAATATGCCGAAAATCGTATCCCGGTGCCGGGCGAAAAATGCCGAAAGGGCTTCGCTGTCCACACCAGGGGTAGGAACATTGACGCCGATCCGGTAGACGGCCAAAAAAGCCAGGGCGATCAGAATCCGTCGCTTCAACTCCGGTATTTTGAATATGTTGGCAACGCCGCCGCCTGTTATCGCCATTATGCCGTCACCTCTACTTTACCGCCGGCCGCCGCGATTTTTTCCATCGCTTTCCGGCTGGCCGCATCGACTTTAACGGTTATGGGAATGTCAATATCCCCTTTTGCCAGCAGTTTGATCTGGTCATATTTTCCCTTGACAATGCCGGCCGTGCGAAAAGAGGTTTCATCGACAACGGCGCCGGACTCAAAACGCTTGAGATCGCTTACATTGACTACCGCGACACTGGTCTTGAAGATACTGGTAAATCCCCGCTTGGGAAGGCGGCGATGAATCGGCATCTGGCCCCCCTCATAACCGGGGCGGATCCCGCCGCCGGACCGGCTCCCCAGGCCCTTGTGACCCCGGCCTGAAGTTTTTCCGAGACCTGATCCCGGGCCCCTGCCGACACGCTTGGGCGAAGTTCTGGAACCTTCCGCTGGAGACAGTTCATTTAATTTCATTATGCTTCCTCCATCTTGACCAGGTGGGAGACCTTTTCCACCATGCCGCGGATAGACGGCGTGTCCACCAGTTCGACCGTGCAGTTCGGCTTTTTAAGCCCCATCCCCTGCAGCACTCTGCGATGCTTTTCAGGCTTTCCGGCCATGCTTTTGACCAGCGTGATTTTCAATACTCCAGCCATGATATTCTTTATCCCTATTTACGTTATTACGCGACCGCCAGATCTTCCACTTTAATCCCGCGTTTGGCTGCTACCGACTCAAGGGTCTGGAGCGCGGTCAGGCCCTTAATCGTTGCTTTCACCACATTGTGAGGATTGTTTGAACCCATGCATTTGGTTAAAATATTCTGAACGCCCAACGCTTCCAAAACCGCTCGAACGGCCCCGCCGGCGATCACGCCCGTACCTTGAGCCGCGGGCTTCATGAATACGCGGCCCGCACCGAACCGGCCGATTACCTCATAAGGGATCGTCCCTTCCACCAGGGGAATAGACCGCATGTTTTTTTTGGCTTTCTCAACACCTTTCCGTATGGCTTCCGGCACTTCCTGGGCTTTTCCGAGTCCGTAACCCACACTGCCCTGCCCGTCTCCGACAACGACGATCGCACTGAAACTGAATCGCCGCCCACCCTTGTGAACCTTGGCCACGCGGCTGATGTGCACGACTTTGTCGATAAATAAATTTTCTTCTGATTCCTTTCTGAGCAAGGGACGCCTCCTTATAATAACTGATGCTTAAAAGTTTAATCCCGCTTCGCGCGCGCCGTCGGAAACCGCTTTGATCCGCCCGTGGTACAAAAAGCCGTTCCGATCAAACACCACCGAGGTAATACCTTTACCGGCAGCCCTGTCGGCAATTAGTTTTCCGATATATTTTGCCGCCGAAGATTTAGTTTCAAAGTTCTGGTGTTCCCGGATTTCCTTTTCCACCGTTGAAGCGGCGGCCATTGTGACGCCCGTCGTATCATCAATAATCTGGGCATAAATATGTCTGGCGCTCCGTTTCACGGTTAGGCGCGGACGCTCGGCTGTACCGAAAATTTTTTTCCGAATCCGCTTTTTGCGCTTATTACGCAATTCCATTCGTCTGTTGATGGTTCCCATGCTTCCACCTTTATCGTTGCGTCATCTTATTTGGCCGTTTTTCCGGCCTTGCGCTGGATACGTTCCTCGGCGTATTTCACGCCTTTCCCTTTGTATGGTTCCGGCGGACGTAACCGTCGAATAGACGCGGCCGCAAAACCCAGCAGTTCCTTGTCGATTCCCGACAAACGAATGACATTTTTTTCGACTTTCGCGTCGACCCCATCAGGCAGCTTGAGTGCGATGGGATGAGAATAGCCCAGATTGAGTTCGATGCTGTCGCCCTTGACTTCGGCGCGATACCCCAGCCCGTTGATCTCCAGCACCCGTTCAAATCCTTTGGATACACCATGAACCATATTGGCGATCAACGCCCGGCTTAATCCCCATAACGCCCGGGTTTTTTTATCCTGTTTTCCGATGGCTACCGTGAGCGCTGTATCCGTGATCTCCACATCCACATCCGGATGCAGGGTCCGGGTCAAAACGCCTTTTTCCCCCTGAACACGCAGCACCCGGTCCGTGCAGACCACCGTGGTCTTATCGGGTATCGGAATCGGTTTCTTTCCCACGCGAGACATGTTTTTCTCCTTCGCTACCAAATTTTACAGAGCAGTTCGCCGCCGAGATTTTCCTGTCGCGCCTGTCTATCCGTTAAAATACCCTTTGATGTAGATAAAACGGCAACGCCCATGCCATTGAGAACAGGTTTAGCATCTTTTCCCTTGACATAAACCCGCCGGCTCGGCTTGCTAATGCGCTCCAGGCCGTAAATGGCGTGACGATCATTCTTATCGTATTTCAGATAAATGCGAATGATCCCCTGCTTATTATCCTTGATGAATTTGAAATTGCGGATATATCCTTCTTCCTTTAAAACATTGGCCAAAGCAGCCTTGGTTTTGGAGCCGGGGATATCCACGCTGTTTAGTTTTGCATTTCCGGCATTCCGAACCCGGGTCAGCATGTCCGCCAATGGGTCAGTGATCGACATCATTTACTCCACAATTTAAGCTGTTAAGTTTACTGGTTATTATATTAAGCCGCGATCAATCGGATGGTCGGAAAAACCGTTTCCGGTCCCTTACCAACTGGATTTTTTGACACCCGGAAGAAGCCCTTCGGAGGCCATATTCCGAAAGCATATACGACAGATACCGAACTTGCGGATAAAACCCCGGGGACGGCCGCAAATGGGGCAACGGTTATATTCCCGAACCGCGAATTTCGGTTTCCGCATCGCTTTCATCCGTAACGATTTTTTTGCCAAAACGATCCTCCTTAAGTGCCAAAGTCCAAAAAATCTTGATAAACAGGCGTTAGTTTCTGAAAGGCATTCCCATTAACCGGAGCAATTCCTTACCTTCCGCGTTGGTTTTCGCCGTGGTGACGATGGTGATATTCATCCCCTTGATTATATCGATTTTATCGTAATCAATTTCCGGAAAGATGATCTGCTCTTTTATGCCAAGGGTGTAATTTCCTCTGCCATCAAACGCCTTTCCTGAAATGCCCTTGAAATCGCGGACGCGAGGCAACGCAATATTGACCAGTTTTTCGAAAAAATCGAACATCCGCTTTCTTCTGAGGGTTACCATGCACCCGATGGGCATTCCTTCCCGAACCTTAAAAGCCGCCACCGATTTTTTCGCCCGGGTCACCACCGGGGCTTGGCCGGTAATGGCTTTGAGTTCCTCCTGGGCGGAATCAAGCAGCTTGATGTTCTGGATGGCGTCGCCCAACCCCATGTTCAAGACGATCTTGCTGAGCGCCGGCACCTGAAATCGATTTTTATATTCAAAGGTTTCCACCAGCTTCGGCACAACCTCTGTTTCGTAATGTTCCTTCAACGCCATGGTGATTCTCCTTCAGCTGACATTCTTAGGCATCCATAATTTCGTCACACTTGGCGCACACCCGCACTTTTTTGCCGTCATCAAGCCGGCGGAACTTCACTCGTACAGGCGCCAGACATTTGCCGCAAATAAGCATGACATTCGACCAATGGACGGGCGCTTCGCCTTCGACAATGCCGCCCTGTTTGTTCTTGGCGCTGGGCCGGGTATGGCGCTTGATAATATTGACATTTTCGATCAACACCCGGTTCTTTTTCCGGACCACCCCAAGGACCTTGCCGATTTTACCTTTATCCTTGCCGGCAATAACCTTGACCTTGTCATTCTTTTTGATATGAGACACTGCGTTTTTATCCATAATTCACACTTTTCCCCGAGATATCGTAGCCGCTAGAGAACCTCTGGCGCCAGCGAGATGATCTTCATGAATCGATGCGCCCGCAGCTCACGTGCCACCGGGCCGAAAATGCGCGTTCCGATCGGTTCCCGCTGCGCATTGATCAGTACGGCTGAATTATCATCAAACCGGATATGGGAACCATCCGGCCGTCGAATCTCCTTTTTGGTCCGCACCACCACGGCCTTGAGCACATCACCCTTTTTTACCTTGGAATTGGGGATGGCTTCCTTGACCGATACCACAATGACATCGCCGATGGAAGCGTACCGGCGCCTGGATCCCCCCAGCACCTTGATACAATAGACTTCCTTGGCACCTGAGTTATCTGCAACAGACAATCGTGTTTCCGCCTGAATCATTTTTCATGCCCCCGATGTTAAACCGCTTTTTCAATGATTTGACTGACCCGCCACCGCTTTGTCTTACTCAGGGGCCGTGATTCCGTAATCAGGACACGGTCGCCGATGGAACAGACATTTTGGGCGTCGTGCGCTGCAAATTTAGCACGGCGACGAATATATTTTTTATAAACCGGGTGCATCACCGTTCGTTCGACTCTCACCGTCACGGTCTTGTCCATTTTATTACTCAGCACCATGCCGACCAGTTGTCTTCGTATCCCTCGTTCTTTTTTCATGACAGCAACCCGTTTAATGTTTTAGTTCGCGTTCGCGTCGTACCGTATGTGCCCGGGCCAGTTCTTTTTTGATCTGCCCGATCCGTCTGGGGTTTTCAAGCTGGCCGGTTTTGTGCTGGAACCGGAGATTAAATAGCGTCTCGGTAAGGTCCTTCACCTTCGCATTCAATTCGTCTTCGCTCAGTCCCCTGATATCGCTGGCCTTCATTACTTTGCTCCCCTTTCAATAAATTTGGTCCGGATGGGAAGCTTGTGAGCGGCGAGAAGGAGCGCTTCCTGGGCCAAACTTTTCGGGATGCCTTCCATTTCATAGAGTATCCTGCCCGGCCGGATCACCGCCACCCAGCCTTCCGGCGCGCCTTTCCCTTTACCCATCCGCACTTCGGCGGGTTTTTTTGTCACCGGTTTATCCGGGAAAATACGAATCCACATTTTACCGCCTCTTTTCACCCGCCGAGTCATGGCAATACGCGCAGCTTCTATCTGTCGCGACGTGATATATCCGCATTCCACGGCCTGCAGGCCAAAATCCCCGAAGTTCAGCGTGGAACCCCGATACGCCTTGCCTCTCATGCGGCCCCGCATCTGTTTTCGAAATTTGACCTTTTTCGGGCTCAGCATCTTTATGTCTCCTGTCGCCTATTTGGTCTCACCTGCCAGCTGGTCTTCCTGCAGGATTTCACCTTTAAAAATATATACTTTAATGCCGATCAAACCATAGGTGGTTTTTGCGCTGGTAACGCCATAATCAATATCGGCCCTGAGCGTGTGCAGTGGAATCCGGCCTTCCTTATACCATTCGGTTCGAGCCATTTCCGCGCCGCCCAACCGGCCGGAGCAGATGATCTTTACTCCGCCTGCGCCGAAGCGCATGGCCGATGTCACGGCGCGCTTCATGGCCCGGCGAAACGCGATCCGACGGACGAGCTGATTGGCGACATTTTCCGCCACCAGCTGGGCATCAATTTCAGGCTTGCGGACTTCCTGAATATCCACGAGCACCTCGTGGGTTACCATTTTTTCGATTTCTCGTTTAAGCGCATCGATTTCCGCGCCTTTCTTGCCGATGATGATCCCCGGGCGTGCCGCATGAATCTTAAGCTTGATCCGTTTTGAGGATCGCTCAATATCGATTTTTGATATACCGGCATGCATCAGCTTTTTTTTCAGAAATGTGCGGAGTTTATGATCCTCATAAACATAGTCCGCGTAATTTTTTCCGGCATACCATCTGGAATTCCAGGTTTTTACGATACCCAGCCGCATTCCTTTAGGATTGACTTTCTGGCCCAAGCTCTTCCTCCTTTTTGTGGCTACCCTTCAGCAACAATGACCGTGATATGACTTGTTCGTTTCAATATCCGTGATCCCCTGCCCCTGGCGCGCGCTCTGAATCGCTTAAGCACCGGCCCCTGATCAATAATTATATTTTTGATCACCAGGGCATCCACATCGAGCGACGTATTCTGCGATGCGTTTGCAACGGCGGATTTGAGAATCTTTTCAACCATGCCCGCAGCTTTCTGCGGCATGAACTTAAGCGTATTTAAACCAGCCTCGGCAGGCTTGCCCTTAACGGCGTCGACGAGTTTACGCACTTTCTGGGGCGAAATACGCATGTATTTTGCTGTAGCCTTGACCTCCATCGCTGACATTCCCAATCTTTTAGAATTGTTACTTGACCTTGGTCTTTTTATTTCCGGCATGTCCGTAAAACATCCGCGTGGGGGAGAATTCCCCCAGTTTATGCCCGACCATGTTTTCCGTTACAAATACGGGCACAAACTTTTTTCCGTTATGAACCGCTAGCGTCAATCCCACCATTTCCGGGATAATCGTTGACCGCCGGGACCAGGTTTTTATCACCTTGCTGCTTCGGACTTCCTGCGCGGTGAAAACTTTTTTCTGCAGCTTTTCATCCACGAATGGTCCCTTTTTAAGTGATCGCGCCATTTCCGCTCCTGTGTGCTCTTTGCCAATTTCTTTTACGAATAAGATTCTGATTCCGCATTATTTGCGCCGCTTGACAATCAGCTTGTCGCTTTTCTTGGGCTTGCGGGTACGATATCCTTTGGTCGGCTTACCCCAGGGGGTACATGGATGCCGACCACCGGAGGACCTGCCTTCGCCGCCCCCCATGGGATGGTCCACCGGGTTTTTGGCAACGCCCCGCACATGGGGTCTTATACCGAGCATGCGCTTGCGGCCGGCCTTTCCCAAGGCGATATTTTCATGCTCCACATTACCGATCTGGCCGATGCTTGCCTTGCAGGTCTGCAGAACCATGCGCATTTCACCGGAAGGCAGTTTGATGGTTGCGTATTTGCCTTCCTTGGCCATGAGCTGGGCGAATCCTCCGGCGCTCTTAACCAGTTGCCCCCCCTTGCCGATCTGGATTTCAATATTATGAATCTGCGTGCCAAGGGGTATCTGGCCGATGGGCAGGGCATTTCCCGGCCGGATTTCCGCCTCGGATCCGGACATGACGGTGTCGCCCACCGTCAATTTTATGGGGGCCAGGATATAACGCTTCTCGCCGTCGACATAATGAAGCAGCGCAATCCGCGCCGAACGGTTGGGATCATATTCAATGGCCGCGACTTTGGCCGGAATATTGTCCTTGTCCCGGCGGAAGTCAATCTGACGATAAAAGCGCTTGTGACCGCCGCCGCGATAGTTGGCCGTTATCCTTCCGTTCGCGTTTCGACCGCCGCTTTTTTTGATGATCGAGGTCAGGCCCTTTTCCGGCCTGGTTTTGGTGATTTCATCAAAAGTGGCGTATTCCTGGAACCGGCGTCCGTGTGATGTCGGTTTAACTTTTTTAATTGCCATTTACAAGCTCCCGCTTAAACTCCCTCGAAAAAATTGATTCGCTGCCCGGGCATTAGCGTGACCGTGGCTTTTTTCCAGTCTTTTCGCTTCCCGATGATCTTTCCGCGACGCTTGATTTTCCCTTTGACATTCATGGTCCGCACCACTTTGACTTTCACATTGAAAACCTTTTCCACGGCTTTGCCGATTTCAACGCGATTGGCCGACGGATCCACCTCAAACGTCACCTGGTTGTCTTTTTCCTTCTGGAGGTTGCTTTTTTCCGTATCAACCGGCCCTTTTAAAATCTGATATTCATTCATGCCGCCAGCCTCCCTTCAATACCTTTTATCGAAGGCTCAATGATGATCAAATTGTCATGATTTAAAATGTCATAGACATTTAAACCTTCGACAGGCAATATCTTGACGCCGGGAATATTCCGGGATGAAAGCGTAAGATTCTCGTTCTCCCCGTCGATGATGATCAGCGGCTTCGCCGCGTTGATGGTCCGCAATGCGTCAACCACTGTTTTGGTCTTGATCTCATCAATGTCAAACCGGTCCAGCACAATGATCTCATCCGCCTGCAATTTGCTGGTCAGGGCCATTTTTAAAGCCAGTCGCCGGACTTTTTTCGGTGGCTTAAAGGCATACGATCGGGGATGAGGGCCGAAAATCACGCCACCGCCTCTGAGCAGAGGACTTTTGATATCCCCCCGCCGGGCACGACCGGTACCTTTTTGACGGTAAAGTTTCTTGGTACTGCCCTTCACATCCGACCGGTTCTTAACGCACGCGGTTCCGCTGCGGCGGGCCGCCAGCTGCATCCGCACCACTTCGTGCAGAACCGATGCTTTGACCGGCACACTGAATACGGCATCAGAAAGCTCAACCTCGGATACCTTTTCGCCCTGTATATTTTTTACTTCAATGACAGCCATAATTTACCTCTTTATACTTCCCCAACGATTTCCGGAAGAACATGCCCGTCAGGCTGCGCGTCTTTCGTTAAATTCAACATTTTCTGATTTCCACGGTTCCCGAAGCCGCACCGGGAATCGCTCCCTTGACCAGAATCAAATGTTGATCCGGCCGGATGTCGACAATCTCCAAGTTCTTTACGGTCGTTCGGGTATTGCCGTAACGGCCGGGCATTTTTTTGCCCTTGAACACTTTGGAGGGCCATGCGCATTGACCGATGGCTCCGGGCTCCCGGTAACTCTTACTTCCGTGGGTTTTGGGACCGCGATGGAACCCATGCCGCTTGATGGTACCGGCAAAGCCCCGGCCTTTTGTTTTTCCGGAAACTTCGATCTTGTCTCCCACGTTGAAAATCGCCAGATCAATGGCCTGCCCAAGCTTGTAGGCATCCGGATCATCCACCGAAAATTCCCGCAGGCAGGTGTATGCCTTATCACCCGCTTTTGCGTAATGTCCCATCAAGGGTTTATTGACCCGGCTTTTTTTCTTTTCGCCAAAACCGATCTGCAATGCATCATAGCCGTCATTAGCCCGGGTCTTGATTTGGGTGACGGTGCACGGTCCGGCTTCGATCACCGTTACCGGCACTGATCGGCCGTCATTTGAAAAAACCGACGTCATTCCCAGCTTTTTACCCAATAATCCTTTTATCATATCCGTCACCAATCCGAAAAAACTACAGTTTGATATCCACATCCACACCGGGCGAGAGATCCAGCTTCATCAGCGCATCCACGGTCTGCTGCGTGGGTTCCTGAATATCAAGCACCCGTTTGTGGGTTCTGACCTCAAACTGTTCCCTGGATTTCTTATCCACGTGAGGAGACCGGAGCACGCAGTACTTGTTGATCTGGGTCGGCAGTGGAATGGGACCTACAATCTTGGCGCCGGTTTTGCGGGCCGTATCCACGATATCCTTTGCGGACTGATCCAGCAGTTTATGATCATACGCCCTGAGCCTGATTCTGATCTTGGTATTTCCAATCATGATCTGTTATCTCTTTATATTTATCGGATGCTATTCGATGATTTCGCTGACGACGCCGGCGCCCACGGTACGGCCGCCCTCGCG